>JAWOHF010000227.1:0-11532 GCA_046496285.1 Candidatus Aminicenantota bacterium | reverse complement strand
CCGTCGTCGCCGAGCTCATCGCCGGCCCGCGCGAAAAAGAGCTCGGCGCCTGGGTCGACCGGACGGCGGCCGAGATGCGCAAGCGCCGCGACATCGGCGAGGCCGAGAAAGACGGCGTCGACACCGGGAAAAAGGCCGTCAATCCCTTCACCGGCGAGCTCGTCCCGGTCTGGATCGCCAACTACGTTCTGATGGACTACGGCACGGGGGCCATCATGGGAGTGCCCGCCCATGACGCCCGCGACTTCGAGTTCGCCAAGACCTACGGCATCCCCATCCGGACGGTCATCGCCCCCGAAGGCGCGCCCGGTCCGTTCGACGACGAGCCGGCCGAGGTTTTCGAGGGCCTCGGGGTGCTGGTCAACTCCGGCCCCTTCTCGGGCCTGCCGTCGGCCGAGGCCATGGACAAGATGGGCCTTGACGCCGAGTCCAAGGGCATCGGGCGCCGGAGCACGACCTTCCGGCTGCGCGACTGGGGCATCTCTCGCCAGCGCTACTGGGGAACGCCCATCCCGGTCGTCTATTGCGACGCCTGCGGCATCGTCGGCGTTCCCGACAAGGACCTGCCCGTCGAGCTGCCCCTCGACGTCAAGCTGACCGGCGAAGAGGGCTCGCCCCTCGAGCGCCACGAGGGCTTCGTCCGGACGGCCTGCCCCAAGTGCGGAGGCCCGGCCCGCCGCGAGACCGACACCATGGACACTTTCGTCGACTCCTCCTGGTACTTCTTCCGCTACTGCTCGCCGCGCGAGGAGGCGCTGCCGTTCCGCCCGGAGGCCGCGAAACACTGGCTCCCGGTCGACCTCTACATCGGCGGCGTCGAGCACGCCATCCTCCACCTCATCTATTCGCGCTTCTTCACCAAGGCCCTGCGGGACCTCGGCCTGACGGAGGTCTCCGAACCGTTCCCCCACTACCTGGCCCAGGGGATGGTGACCAAGGACGGCTCGGCGATGTCCAAGTCCAAGGGCAACATCGTCGACCCCGACGAGATCCTGAACAAGTACGGCGCCGATACCCTGCGCCTGTTCATCCTGTTCGCCTCGCCGCCCGACCGCGAGTTCGCCTGGTCGGAGGACGGTCTCGAGGGCTGCTACCGGTTCCTTCTCCGCGTCTGGACGGCCGTCCACGACAACCTCGACCTCTTCGCCGGAGGCCCGGACGATCCCGCGGCGGCCGATCCCGCCGGGGCCGGGTCGCGCCTGCTGCGGAAAACCCACCAGACGATCCGCAAGGTCACCGAGGACATCAGCGTCCGCTTCCATCTCAACACGGCCATCAGCTCCATCATGGAGCTCTGCAACATGATCAAGAAGGAGCGCGACCCGCTTCGCGAAACGGCCGCCGGGCGGGCCGCGCTGCGCCACGCCCTGGCATCGGTCATCCGGCTCCTGTCGCCCTTCACTCCTCACCTCGCGGAGGAGCTCTGGGAGAGGACGGGCCACACGGGGCTGCTGATGCGCTCGGCCTGGCCGGCCTTCGATCCGGACCTGGCCCGCGAGGAGACGGCCACGATCATCGTCCAGGTCAACGGCAAGCTCCGGGACAAGTTCGAAACGGCGCCGGGAACGCCCGAGACCGAGCTCGAGACGGCCGCCCTGGCCCTGCCCAAGGTTCGGGCCGCGCTGGGCGGCAAGGCGCCGCGAAAGATCATCGCCGTCAAGGACAAGCTGGTCAACATCGTCGCGTAAAGGGACAAAGACCTTCCCCATGCCGAAAAAAGTGATCGCCAGGCCGGCCGGCGGCATGGCCGGAAGCCGGCGCTTCGGGGCGCTTTTTGCGGCCCTTGTCATCCTCGGGGCCGGGGGCTGCGGCTATCACCTGAGGGGAACGGGCAGCTCCCTGCCGCCCGACATCAAGACCATCGGCATCCCCGTGTTCCGGAACATGACGACGCGCTACGATCTCGATGTCAAGCTGACCCGGGCCGTCGTCGACGAGTTCGTGGCCCGCGGCAAGGTCAGGATCGTCGGCGACCGGGCCGAGGCGGACGCCGTGCTCGAAGGCGTCATCACCTCGTTCTCCGCGACCCCCATCGGCTTCAGCGGAGGAGGGCAGGCCGACCGATACAACATCACCGTGACGGCCTCGGTCATCTTGAAGGGCCGGGACGGCGAGAAGGCCGTCTTCTCCAATCCCTCGTTCGTCTACAACCAGGAATACAGTGTCCCCGTGGGGGGGGAGTTCGAAACGATCCAGACGGAAGCCATCGACAAGATCGCCGGACAGTTCGCGCGAAGCCTGGTCGTCAGCATCCTGGAGGGCTTCTGAAATGGCCGGCCCGACCGTCCTCGGCGAGCTCCGCGAAGACCGCCTGCTCGCCGGCTACATTTTTTTCGGGGAGGAGACCTGTCTGGCCGAAGAGTTCGTCGACGAGCTCGCAAAAACCTTGGCCGGGACGGCGGACGGAGAGTTCCACCTGACCCGGTTCGAGCTGGGCGAGGCGAGATGGGCCGAGATCATCGACACGGCGCGCACGGCCCCGTTCCTGTTCGAGCCCTGGCGGGCCCTCGTGGTCCGCTTCCCGGAGCGCAAGGCGAACACCGAACGGGGATGGGGCAAGGGGGGCGAGGCGGGTCAAGAGGGGACCCGGGGGCCGAAGTTCCTCGCGGCCCACGACCAGACGATCCTCCGGGACTACTTCGCGGCCCCGCCGTCGAGGACGGTCATCGTCGTCATCATCCCCGGGCGTCTCAAGAAAAGCGACGCCGCCGTCCGCTTCTTCTCGTCCCTGCCCAAGTCGGCCGTGGCCGTCGCCGAGATCAAGACCCTCAACCCCGGCGCCCTGATGAGACGGGCCGCCGAGAGGGCCCGCTCTCTCGGCAAGTCCCTGACGGACAGCGCCAACGCCCGCCTGTGCGAGATCGTCGGGTCGGACCTGCGACTCCTGATGAACGAGGTCGAGAAGCTGGCCGTCTTCGTCGGCGAGAGAAAGGGCATCGAGATCGACGATGTCGACCAGGCCACGGCCTGGCAGAGGAGCTTCGAGTCCTACGAGCTCGACGACGCGCTCATGGCCGCCGACCTCGAAAAGGGCGCCGCCGTCCTGAACGTGCTTCTTTCAGAGGGCGAGAGGCCCGAGCAGATCGTCGCCCGGCTGGCCGGCCATCTCCGGACCGTCCTCTCGGCTCAGACGCGGCTTCGGGAGCGCAGCAAGACCCGGGAGGACATCTTCCGGGAAACCTATCCCTACATCCAGAAGACCTACGGGTTCTACAAGGACAAGTACGACGCGTTCTTCGGGGCCGTCGACGGCCTCCCGCCGTCCCTGCTCAACGGCCTGCTCGTCAAGCTCCGGCGGACGGACCGCATGCTCAAGACGACGGACGTCGAGCCGCAGCCGTTGTTCGAGGCCTTTCTCTGGGAGTATTGCGCGGCGAGAAAGCGGAAGACGCTTATTTCGGAGGAGCGGTCTTGAGGAGAGCGACCTGGCGGTTGAGCCTGGATTTATAGCGGCTTCCCGTGTTCTTCTTGATGGCGCCTTTCTTGACGGACTTGTCGATGGCCGAGAAAACCCCGGGGAGGAGCTGGTTGGCGGCCTCTGCGTCCTTGTCCTTGATGACCTCCCGGAGCTTGCGCATCCGGGTGCGGAGCATCGATTTGTTCTGGGTGTTGACGGATTTTCTGCGGAGGCTGCGGCGGTGCTGCCGGATCGCGGATTTGTGACGGGCCATTCTTTTCTCCTCTGAAGGGGCCTATGATAGAATATCCCGGTTCCAAAGTCAAACGGCCCCCTGCGGGCCCCCGGGGCACATTTCACCATGGGACATGACGACCCGCGAAGACGCCTCCTGAGGTCCACGGCCGCCGTGGCCTTGCCGACCCTCATCAGCCGCGTCCTGGGCTTCGTCCGGGACCTTCTCCAGGCCTTTTTCCTGGGCACCGGCCACGCCGCCGACGCCTTCACCGTGGCTTTCGCCATTCCCAACCTCTTCCGCCGCCTGACGGGCGAGGGGGCCCTGACACCGGCCTTCATCCCGGCCTTCACCGAGCTCAAGCACGACAGGGGGAGGGAGGAGGCCTGGAGGTTCGGGAACCTCGTTTTTTGGGACCTGGCCCTGCTGATGGCCGTCGTCACCGGGGTCGGATTGGTCGGCGCCCCCTGGCTAGTCAAGGTCATCGCCTACGGCTTCAAGGACGTCCAGGGGAAGTGGGACCTGACGATCGTCTTGACCCGGATCATGTTCCCCTACCTCTTGTTCGTCGCCCTGGCCGCCCTGGCCTCGGGTCTCCTGAACTCGTTCCGGAGGTTCTTCGTCCCGGCCTCGACCCCCATCCTGTTCAACGTCGCGGTCATCACGGCGGTGGCTCTCGGGGCCCGCCGGGCGGCGGAACCGGCCCTGGTCTTCGCCGCCGGGGTCGTGGCCGGAGGGGTCCTCCAGCTGGCCCTCCAGCTCCCGTTCCTCCGGAAGGAGGGCATGCGTTTCCGGCCCGTGATCTCTTTCCGGCACCCGGCCGTGCGGCGGGTCGGGCGCCTCATGGTCCCGGGGATCTTCGGGGCCGGCGTCTATCAGATCAATTTCGCCCTGAGCCGGATGATCGCCTCGGGGCTGGAGGAAGGCAGCGCCTCGGCCCTCTACTACGCGTCGCGGATCGAGGAGCTGACGCTGGGCCTTTTCTCGATCGCCCTGGCCGCCGTCCTGCTGCCGGCCTTCTCCGAACAGGCGGCCTCCGGGGACGTCGGGGAGATGAAGAAGACGCTGGGATTCTCCCTGAAGCTGACCTTGGCCGTGGCCATCCCCGCCGCGGCCGGCCTGGCGGCCCTCAACGTGCCCATCATCCGCATCCTCTTCGAGCGGGGCCGGTTCGACGCCGAGTCGACGGCCATGAGCGCGGGCTGCCTCCTATTGTTCGCCATCGGGCTGCCGTTCGTCTCCGGCGTCAAGGTCCTGGCCCCGGCGTTCTTTTCCCTCAAAGACACCCGGACCCCGGTCGTCGCCGGGGTCATCGTCATGGCCGTCAATATCGCCGGGGCCTTCCTTCTCATGGGCCGGCTCCGGGTGGGCGGCCTGGCCCTGGCCCTTTCGCTGTCCCAGATCCTCAATTTCGGGCTGCTCTTCTTCTGGCTGAACAAGCGGATCGGGCCGATGAGCAAGGGCCCCCTCGTCGCCGCGGCGGGCAGGTCCCTGGCGGCGGCCGCGCTCATGGGCGGGGTCCTCAAGCTGGGCTGGCCCGCGCTGGGGATCGAGCGGGCGGCCTTCGCCCTCCAAGCCGCAGCCCTGGCCGGCGCGATCCTCGCCGGCATCCTCCTCTACGCCGGCCTCGTCCGGCTGTTCAGTCCCCGGGACTTCGAGAATCTGGCCGGGCTGCTATGGAGGTCGGCGTTCAAATGAAGATCGTCCTGCAGAGAGTCAAGGAAGCGGCCGTCGACGTCGACGGCCGGACCGTGTCCCGCATCGGGCGGGGCGTATGTCTGCTGGTCGGGGTCGAGAAGGGGGACGGGGAGCAGGACGCCGAGCGACTGGCGCGGAAGATCGTCGAGCTCCGTATCTTCCCGGACGCGGAGGGGAAAATGAACCTCGCTCTTCCCGAGGCCGGAGGAGAGGTCCTGGCGGTCTCCCAGTTCACGCTGGCCGCTTCGCTCCGCAAGGGCCGGCGCCCGAGCTTCGACGGCGCGGAGGAGCCCGGCCGGGCGGCCGGTCTTTTCGACCATTTCGTCGGGGCCCTTCAGGCGCTCGGCGTGACCGTCGAGACGGGTGTCTTCCAGGCGGTCATGGAGGTCCGCATCGCGAACGACGGGCCGGTGACCTTCATCCTCGAGTCCCGGTCGGCATTCCCGTCCCTTAACTGAAGCGGACCTGGCTGGCTTTCAGGATGGCAACCTCGGCGGCCGCCCGCACGAACTGATTGGGATCCTTTTTCAAGCCGACCAGGAGCCGGAGGGCTTCCCGGCCCCCGATCTCTCCCAGCGCTTCGGCGGCCGAACGCCGGACATCGGCGTTCGGGTCCCGGATGACGCGCCGAAACTCGGGCAGGGCCTCCTGGATCCTCTTGTGACCGATGATCTTCAGGGCGGCGCTCTTCGCGTACCAGGGCGGCCGGGCGAGGCGCTCCAGGGCCTGCTTCACGCTGAGGGGGCCGCGTCCGAGGAGCTCCTTGAGGACGGCGTCGCGGACGCCCTCGCAGGCGTCCCCGAGCGCTTCCCACAGGAGCTCTTCCGCCCAGGGGGCCTGGACCTTGGCGCAGGCCGCGAGAATGGCCAGCCGTCTTTTCCTGTCGGGGGTCCGGCCGAGCTTGACGATGAAGCTCCGGCAGATCAGGGAATGTCTGTCGTCGTGGTTCTCCACGCGGCGCCTTTAAACCAGGTCGAGGATGTGGCCCATCTTTTCTTTCTTGGTCTTGAGGTAACGGAGGTTGCAGGCGTTGGGCGGGACCTCGAGAGGGACCCGCTCGACGATCTCCAGCCCGTAGCCCGTGAGCCCGACGAACTTGCGGGGGTTGTTGGTGATCAGCCGGATCCGGCGGACGTCCAGGGCCACCAGGATCTGGGCCCCGATGCCGTAGTCCCGCTGGTCGGGCTTGAAGCCCAGCCGGCTGTTGGCTTCGACGGTGTCGGCCCCCTCATCCTGGATGGCGTAGGCCTTGATCTTGTTGGCCAGCCCGATGCCCCGGCCCTCGTGGGTCAGGATGTAGAGGACGACGCCCCGGCCTTCCTTCTCGATCATTTCCATGGACCGGTGGAGCTGGTCCCCGCAGTCGCAGCGGTCCGAGCCGAAGGTGTCGCCGGTCAGGCACTGCGAGTGGGCCCGGACCAGGATCGGCCGGCCCGGCTCGATCTCGCCCTTGACCAGGGCGACGTGGTGCTCGCCCCGTATGGTGTCCTCGAAAACGAGGAGCCGGAAATGGCCGAATCGGGTGGGCAGGTCGGTCTCGTCGAGCTTGCGGACCAGAGTCTCGTGCTTCATCCGGTAGCGGATGAGGTCGGCGATGGTCAGGATGGGGATGCCGTGCGCGCGGCTGACCTCCTCGAGCTGGGGCATCCGGGCCATCGAGCCGTCCTCGTTCATGATCTCGCAGATGACCCCGGCCGGGCGGAGACCGGCCATCCGGGCCAGGTCCACGGCGGCTTCGGTCTGGCCGGCCCGGGCCAGCACGCCGCCCTCCCGCGCCTGAAGGGGGAAAACGTGGCCGGGGCGGGCCAGGTGCTCGGGCCGGGTCGCGGGATCGACGGCGGCCATGATGGTCCGGGCCCGGTCGTGGGCGGAGATGCCCGTCGAGACGCCGTCCTTGGCGTCGATGGAGACCGTGAAAGCCGTCTGATAGCGGGCCGTGTTCTCGTTGACCATGAGCGGGAGTTGGAGCTCCTCGAGCCGCTCCCGGGTCAGAGGCAGGCAGATCAGGCCGCGGCCGTGACGGGCCATGAAATTGATGATCTCGGGGGTGGTCTTCTCGGCGGCGACCATCAGGTCGCCTTCGTTCTCGCGGTCCTCGTCGTCGACGATGATGATCATCCGGCCGGACCGGACGTCCTCGATGGCCTGTTCAACGGAAGCCGTTCTCGTTTGTTCGGTCATGGGTCTTTCGCAGGAGGCTCTTGGCGTCCGGGGGAGGCTTTCTCAGCCCGGCCGGCGTCTTTGAGAAAGCCAATTATACACGTATTTCCCGATCATGTCACATTCGATGTTGACGCGCGCGCCGGCCCGGAGCCGGCCGAGATTCGAGCCTTCGAGGGTCAGGGGGATGAGCTCGACCTCGAGCGAGGACGGCCCGAGTGACGCGACGGTCAGGCTCACGCCGTCGAGGGCCACGGAGCCCTTGGGGATGAAGTAGGGACGGAGCTCGGGAGGATAGGAAACGGTCGTTCTTTTGCCGGGAGGGCGGGAGGAGACCTTGACGACCCGACCCACGGCGTCGATGTGCCCCGTGACGATGTGGCCGGCCAGAGGGGACGAGAGGGTCAGCGGGAGCTCGAGGTTGAGGCGGTCGCCCGGCTTGAGCGTTCCGAGCGTCGTCCGCTCCAGGGTTTCCCGGGAGAGGTTGAAGCGGAGCCTGTCCCTGTCCGCTTCGAGGAGGCTCAAGCAAACCCCGTTGACGGCCAGGCTGCCGCCCGGATCGGGTACCGGCCGGAGGCCGGGCGCTTCGACGACGAGCTCCTGCCGGCCGCGGCCGAAGCCCCGGAAAAGGCCTTGTTGCGTGACGATCCCTGTGAACATCAGAAATATCCCTCCAGGATGATGTCGTCCTCGATGGCCAAGGACCGGAGCCGCTCGAGCGGCAGGGCTTCACAGATCCGCTTTGCGCCCCGCCCCCCGTAGAGCCCGGGGGCGTCCCGGCCGCCGACGAGCTTGGGCGAGTAGGTCAGGACCGCCTTGTCGGCCAGCCGGCCCTCGATGAACGCGGTGAAGAGACGGCTCCCGCCCTCGACGAGAAGGGCGGCGATCTCGCGGCGGCCGAGCTCGGCCAGGACCTCCTCGAGCGGCCATTGCCTCCTCCGGCCGCCTGGGAAGACGACCTCCACTCCGCGGCGCTCAAGGGCCCGGGCCTTGGCCGCCGGCGCCCCGCTTCCGGCGAAGACCAGAATGCGGCCCTTCCGGAGGGTCGACAGGATCTTCGCCTCGGGCGGGAAGCGCAGCCGGGGGTCGAGCACGACCCGGGCGATCTTCCTGCCCGGCCAGCCGGGGTGGCGCACGGTCAGCCGGGGGTCGTCGGCGAGGAGCGTGTTGATGCCGATCATCAACGCGTCGTGTTCGCCGCGCAGGAGGTGGATGTAGTCCCTCGTCCCCGCCGACGAGATCCATTGGGAATCGCCGGTCCGGCAGGCGATCTTCCCGTCCATGGACAGGGCCGCCTTGAGGGTCACGAACGGGAGCCGGCGGGTGATGTACTTGACGTAGGCCTCGTTCAGCGAGGCCATTCTTTCGGCGAGAAGCCCGACCGAAACGTCGAGGCCGGCGGCCCGCAGGCGACGGACGCCCTGGGTGTGAACGACGGGGTTGGGATCGACGGCCGAGACAACGACCCGCCGGAGGCCGGCGGCGATGACCTGGTCGACGCAGGGCGGGGTCCGCCCCCAATGGACGCACGGCTCAAGGGTCAGGTACAGCGTTGCGCCCCGGGCCCGGTCCCCGGCGGCACGAAGAGCGAGGATCTCGGCATGAGGCTTGCCGGCCTCATCGTGGAAGCCGTGACCGACGACGCGGCCCCGGCGGACGACGACGGCCCCGACCCGGGGATTGGGGCTCGGCCGGCCGCGGGCCTTCCCGGCCAGGCCGTAGGCCATTTCCATGTAGGCCAGGTCCTTTGCGCGGTTCATGACAGCAGGGCCTCGACGAAGTCCCGGGGAGCGAAATCGACGAGATCGTTCTGGCCCTCGCCGACCCCGAGGAACAGGATGGGCAGGGCCAGCTCGTCGGCGATGCCGATGATCGTGCCGCCTTTGGCCGTGCCGTCGACCTTGGTCAGGACGATGCCCGTCAATCCCGAGAACTTGAGGAACTCCCGGGCCTGGACGAGGGCGTTCTGGCCGACGCTCGCGTCCAGGACGAGGAGCGATTCGAGGCGCGCCCCCGGCGCCTCCCGGGCGATGACCCGTTTGACCTTCTCGAGCTCGTTCATGAGGTTGGCGTTGGTGTGGACCCGGCCGGCCGTGTCCACGAGGAGCACGTCCGTGCCCCGGGCCTTGAAGGCCTGCAGGGCGTCGAAGACGACCGAGGCCGGGTCGGCGCCGTATTGACCCTTGAACACCGGGACGTCGAGCTTCTTCCCCCACAGGGCGAGCTGCTCCTGGGCGGCCGCCCGGAAGGTGTCGGCGGCGGCCATCATGACCCGCTTCCCGCCCTGCGTGAAGCGCAGCCCGAGCTTGGCCGTCGAGGTCGTCTTCCCGCCGCCATTGACCCCGACCATCAGGATGACGGCCGGGGAAGAGTCGAAGTCGAAGGCGCCGGAGCGGCGGCCGAGGGCGGTTTCGAGCTCCTCCTTGAGGGCCTGCCGCAAGCCGGCCTCGGACTCGTCCTTGGCCGTCCGAGCGCGGAGGGAATCGAGGATCCGGGAGGCCGCGGCCGTTCCGACGTCGGCCAGAATGAGGGCCTCCTCGAGGTCGTCGAGGATCTCCTCGCGACGACGGCCGCTCCGGAAAACGTCCCCTATTCTCTTGAAGACGCCGCGGGTTTTCGAGAGCTTTTCGCGCAGATCGACAGGCACAGCTTAAGGATTATATTTTTCAAGCGTTTAATTGTCAACGACGGACGGTCCGCGTCCGGTCCGCTCCGGGGGCCCGGCCGGTCTGTTGAGGGTCTCCGGCGAATGTGTTAGATTGAGGGCGGAATGAACACCTCGATCTGGGTCGTCAGCCCCCCGAGCGCCGAGGCCGACGCTCTGGCCCAGGCCCTGGGCGTTCCCCTGTCCATCGCCCGCGTCCTCGTCAACCGGAAGATCCTGACCGAAGAGGAGGCCCGGTCCTTTCTCTTCGGCGGCCTGGATTCGATGCACGATCCCTACCTGATGAAGGGCATGGCCAGGGCCGTCGAGAGGATCCACGAGGCCATCGGCAAGAGCGAGAAGATCCTCATCTTCGGCGACTACGACGTCGACGGCGTCCTGTCGACGGTCATGCTCATGAAGGCCCTGCGGTCCCTCGGCGCCGAGGTCGACTACTTCATCCCCGAACGGCTGACGGACGGGTACGGCCTCAAGGCCGACCACGTCAGCGTGCCCGTCGAGCGGGGCGCGGGACTGGTCATCAGCGTGGACTGCGGGATCAAGGCCGTCGAATTCACGGCCCGGGCCGCCGAGAAGGGCATCGACGTCATCGTCACCGACCATCACCGGCCCGGTGACACCCTGCCCGACGCCGTGGCCGTCCTCGACCCCGTCCTCGAGGATTCCGGATACCCGGACCCCGGCCTGGCCGGCGTCGGGGTGGCCTTCAAGCTCATCCAGGCCCTGCTCGAACGGGCCGGCAAGGGCGCCCAGCTGCCCCATTACATGAAGCTCGTCTCGATCGGGACCGTGGCCGACGTCGCCGCGCTCAAGGGCGAGAACCGGCTGTTCGTCAAGCACGGGCTGAAGGGGCTCTCGAGCGTCGCCAACACCGGGCTCCGCAGCCTGATCGAGGCCTGCGGACTGGCCAACAGGAAGATCTCCGAGAGCGACCTCGGTTTCCGCCTCGGGCCGCGCATCAATGCCGCCGGCCGGATGGGCCAGACGGACCTCGCCGTCCGCCTTTTTTTCTCGGAGACCAGCGAGGAATCCGCGGCCCTCGTCCGCAAGCTCGACGAGCTCAACGGGCTCCGTCAGAGGACGGAGGAGAAGATCTTCAACGAGGCCCGGGACAAGGTCGAGGACAAGGGCCTCGACGGCCGGTACAAGTGCCTGGTCCTCGGGAGCGAGGCCTGGCACCGCGGGGTCATCGGCATCGTGGCCTCCAAGCTCAAGGACCACTTCCATCGACCCGTCCTGCTTTTCGCCTACGAGGACGGCAAGGCCCACGGATCGGGGCGGAGCGTTTCCGACGTCCCGCTGATCGAGCTTCTGGACGAATGCCGGCATCTTTTCCTGAGCTACGGGGGACACAAGTACGCCGTCGGGTGCACGCTG
>JAWOHF010000080.1:0-7963 GCA_046496285.1 Candidatus Aminicenantota bacterium | reverse complement strand
AACCCGGTTGCCAGGCGGCCGGTATCGGTGCCGCTGATCCAGTGCTTGCCCGAGGTGGCATCGACCCCTTTTAACAGGGCGCCCGAGGCCCGCGTGGGGGTGCGAAGGATGACATGGGTGGTGATAAAAGCCGATGCGCTTTCGATTCCAGGGATGGGTGCGATCTGCTTCAGAACGGCGACATGGTCGCTGAAGGCCGCATCGCTCTTGGTGATCACCAGGTGGGGGCGAATGCCCATGATGCGCTGCCTGAGATCGGTTTCGAAACCGGCCATCACGGCGATCACGACAATCAGCGCCATCACGCCCACACTGACCCCGGCAATGGACAACAGGGTGATCAGCGAGATGAAAGCCCGCTTCCTGCGCGTTCTCAGATAACGCCCCGAAACAAAGGTTATAAATGACATGCGCTGACCGCTGCCGCCTGCGGCGGCTGTTTTCCTGCCAGGGCCCTTGGCGGCAGGTGCTGCAAAAGGTCTGATTATCCGTTTTTCGAAACCACCGCCCGGGGCTTCATGTGGGGAAAAAGGATCACTTCGCGAATGGACGGTGCATCGGTCAGCACCATCACCAGTCGGTCGATCCCAATCCCTTGCCCGGCTGTGGGCGGCATGCCGTACTCCAGCGCTTCGATATAGTCGTCATCCATCAAGTGGGCTTCTTCATTACCGGCTTTTCGGTCTTCCACCTGCTGCAAAAATCGGGTCCGCTGATCTTCCGGGTCGTTGAGTTCGGAGAAACCGTTGGCGATCTCCTTTCCGGCGATGAACAGTTCGAACCGTTCCGTCAGTTCCGGATCGGTGTCGCTTCTTCTGGAGAGCGGGGAGACTTCGGCGGGGTATCCGGTTATAAAGGTGGGCTGAATCAGCTTAGGTTCAACCAGGGCATCGAACAGTTTGGTGATGACTTTCCCCAGACGGCCGGTTTTCGTCAGGGGTATACCCTGTGAGGCGGCAAACTCAATCAATCGCCCTTTGTCGCCCAGCAACGCCGGATCAAGGCCGCCGATGGTTTGCAGGGCGTCGAACAGGCTAATCCGTTGCCAGGGGCCTCCCAGTTCAATGCGGTTGCCCTGATAGGTGATGGCGGTGCTACCGGTGACGGTTTCGGCAATTTGGGCAAACATCGCTTCGGTGAGGCGCATCAGATCTTCATGGGTGGCGTAGGCCTGGTAAAACTCCACCATGGTGAATTCCGGGTTGTGCTGGGTCGAGACGCCCTCGTTTCTAAAATTGCGGTTTATTTCAAAAACCCGTTCAAACCCACCCACCACGAGGCGCTTGAGATAAAGCTCCGGAGCGATCCGCAGGTAAAGGTCCATGTTCAGGGCCTGGTGGTGGGTCTTGAAGGGGGTGGCTTCGGCGCCGCCCGGGATCGGCTGCATCATGGGGGTTTCGACTTCCAGGAAATCACGTTCCAGGAAAAAAGATCGCATGGCCTGGATAATTCGGCTGCGCTGGGTAAAGATGTGTTGAACCTCCGGGTTCATGATCAGGTCTAGATAGCGCTGGCGGTAACGCTTTTCAGGGTCTTTCAGGCCATGGAATTTTTCAGGCAGCGGACGGGTGGATTTGCAGATCAGCTCGATCGCCGTCGCCAGAAGGGTCCATTCGCCGGTTTTGGTGCGAAAAAGAGATCCGGTCAGGCCGACAAAATCGCCCACATCCAGGCGTTTGAAGCGGTCATAGGCCTGATCCCCCACCTTGTCTTGCCGCACGTACGCCTGCATCAGGCCGGTCCGATCCTTGAAGCGGATGAAGGCCGATTTCCCGAAACGGTGGGCGGAGAGCCTGTACCCCCCTCCCGCCGCCCGGGCCGCTTCGAGCGCCAGGCGGGACTCCTCCAGCGCGGCCGGCGAGTCGCCGGCCGCGAGGAGCGCCCGGCCCCGGAGCCTGCGCAGCGCAGCCTCCCAATCGTGCTGAGAGGTCGTCTGGGCGAGCTCGATGCCGCGGTGGAACTCCTCGGCGGCCTCCCGGAAACGGCCTCCCGCGAGCGCGACGGCCCCGAGCCTCTCGTAAGCTCTCAAGTGCCAAGTCGCCTCTTCCAGAAACACCAGCCTGCGGAATTCCTCCCGGGCCGATGCGGCCCCTTGGGTATGGAAGAGGACCGTCCCTCCCTGTTCGGCCCATGAAGCGTCGGGGAAGACCCCGGCGGCCTTATCCAGGGCGCTCTGAGCGGAGGCGAAATCGCCGGCTTGGATCAGAATGTCGAGCAGGGTCTGGAAGATCAGCCGGTTGGCCGGGTGTTCTTGATGGTACGTCTCCAGAAGCCTCACGGCCTCGTCCGACCGGCCCAGGGCTTTCAGGGCTGCGGCTTTCGTGTGGTAGGGGAACGGATTGTCGGTGCCCCGGCGGATGGGGACGGAGGCGTAGCGCGCGGCGGCCTCGTAGTCCTCGAGGGCGTAGTAGAGAATGCCCAGGTTGTTGTTGGCGATAAGATCTTCCGGATTGCCGCGGAGAACGAGCTGGAAGGCCTCGACCGCCAGCCCGAAGGTCGGTTCGGAGAGGGCGTAGTAATCGCCCCGGATCAAGTGGCGCTCCCGGGAATTCTCGGGCAGCCGCCCGCTCAGGTCGAAGGCTGTCCTCATGAAGTCGGCTTCCTGCTTGTAATAGCCGAGGTTCCGGGCGTCCACGGACATCAGGCGGTAGGCCATGGCGAACTCGGGATCGAGCTCGACGGCCTTTCTCAGCATGAGCAGGCTTTGCTCGTAGTCCCCCGTGTGATGATAGCGCATCGCCTCCGAATAGTACTTGAAGGCCAGGGCGTAGGAAGTCGTCAGGACCTCGACATCGAGATCGACGTCGTCGCGGCCCGCGGCGGCCTTCAGATCCAGCCGGGACTTGATCCGCCGGGCCAGCTCGTCGACCCCCCGCATCAGGCCCTGCTCGTCGGGGCTCTCGATCTTCTCGGTGTGGAGAGGAGCGCCGGAGCGGGCGTCTTGGAGAAAAGCCGTGACGACGATCGAACCTCCCGCCTTCATCAGGCTTCCGGTAAGCAGATAGTCGGCCTTCAGCTCCCTGGCCAGCCGGCGAAGCTCTTCCCGCGAATAGCGCGCGCGGTCGGCCAGATTGTGTTTTTGGAGAGCGCTGAAAACGGCGTCGTCGCTCAGGGTCCGGAGGCTCTTCGATTGGAGGAGGTCGGTCGTCAGGAGCAGGGGCAGGCCGATGACCCATTTCTCCAGATCGGGGTCGTCGGACAGGTTCTCGAAATCGAGGATGGCCAGGGCCGGCGCGGGCGGGAGGACCGCCGCCTTGGGTTTCCGGGCCAACGGCCCCCAGACGACGGCGGCCGCGGACAGGGCGATGAGCAGGACGATGGCCGGGAGAGCGAACCGCCGCGGGCGGGAGAGCCCCGCTCCCTCGTCCCGGGCGAGGCCGTCTTCGGACGGCACCCCGGCGGAGGGGCGTCCCATCTCCTCGAGGGCGGCGCGGTAGCACTGGACGAGCTGGAGGCGGTTCTTGATGCCCAGCTTCCTGTAGATGTTGTGGATGTGGTTCTTGACCGTGTGGTCCGAGATGAATAGGGCCTCGGTGATCTCCTTGTTCCCCTTGCCCTCGAGGAGGAGGCGGATGATCTCGCCTTCGCGGGCCGTGACGCCGTACTTTTCCCCGCAGGCGGCGAAGGCGTCGACGTTCTCCACTCGGAGCGGCCGGGGATGCCGGGGCCGCCCGAATAACCGACCGATGATCCGCATCCCGGGCCCTCCTGGCTTGCGGCGTCGGGTTTTCCCCGGCGTCGCGATGAGGCTATTTCTTCTCAGTCCCCTTCTTTTCGGGCTTCTCGGCCGGCTTGAGGTCCTTGGCCCGCTCCTTGAGGTGGTCCTTGTGGTCGAGGTGGGAGACGCCCTCCAGGTACCAGGCGGGCGCCGGCTTGCCCATGAGGTGGTGGTCGAAGAACTCCTTCATCCGCACCGTGTAGTCCCTCTGGTTGGCGGGCTTCTGGAGGCCGTGGTTCTCCCCGACGTACTGGAGCATGATGACCGGCTTCTTCAGCCGGCGGAGGGTGTTGTAGTACTCGATGCCCTGGTTCCAGTCGACGGCCCCGTCCTTGTCGTTGTGGAGGATGATGAACGGGGTGTTGACCTTCTCGGCGTAGTAGACCGGAGAGTTGCGCTGGTAGGCCTCGAGGTTGTCCCAGTAGCCGCCCGTGAACCGCCCCTGGCTGCTCTCGAAGATCGCCTGGTTGGCCGATCCGGTGTTGAAGTAGATGGAGCTGTACATGCTGATCATGTTGGTCAGCGGGGCTCCGGCGACGGCCGCGGCGAAATCGGCCTGGGTGATGAGGAACGAGGTCTGGTAGCCGCCCCAGGAATGGCCCTGGAGCCCGACCTTGGAGCGGTCGACGACGCCGGCGGCCACGGCCGCGTCGATGGCCGGCAGCACGCACCAGGCCGCCGACATCCCCGGGTCGTTGATCTTGTAGGTGATGTCGGGCATCAGCACGGCGTAGCCGTTGCTCGTGTACACGGACTTGTTGAAGCCGTTGGCCGAGGGCTGGGTGTAACGGTTGAGCTGCTGGGACATCTTCTCGTAATAGTAGACGAGCGTCGGGTAGCTCTTGCCCTTTTCGTAGTTGGCGGGAAGGAATAGCGCCGCCTGGAGCTTGTCGCCCTTGGCGCTCGTGTAGTCGAGAAGCATCTGACCGCTCGACCACAGGAAATCCTTCTGCTGGGGGTTGGCCTCGGTGATGCGCCGGCCGTTCTTGAGCAGGGCGTCGGCGACGTAATAATCCGGATAGTCCTTGAACGTGTCGCGGGTGTAGAGGTAGACCTCGGCCTTTTTCGCCTTGGCCAGCCCGCCGAACCCGGCGTCGTCCCAGAGCAGCATCGTCGGGGCCGCTTTGCCCTTCTCGATGCGGGCGATGCCGGCCTTCTTGGTCCATTCGCCGTAGACGGCAACGTACTGGGGTTGTCCGAGATCGACGGCCTTCTCTTCGGGGTCGATCCGCAGCCGGCGGTAGCGGAGCTTGTCCTTGAAGCCGTTGGCGGTCAGGTTGACCCCCTTGCCGCCGCCGCCGGCGGGCACGCTCCAGATGTCCCAGCCGTCCGAGAGCAGCGCGTTCACGCCGTCCTTGGCCGAACCGACCGGGTAGTCGGGCGGGTCGACGACGTTGGTGTCGTTGTCCTCGTTGACGAACGAGGCCGGGACATCCTTGGTGATGTTGACGGTCCGGCCCGTCGCCATGTCGTAGGTGTGGAAGTGCTTGTCTTCGTAATAGAGGAAGCGGGCCCCGTCGAAGAGAGGACCGAAGAAGTAGCGGTTCTTCTCGAGGGCCAGGGTCCGGGCGCCCGTCGTCATGTCGATGACATAGATGTCCTGGAAGCGCCGCCCGTCGAGGTTCGAATCGAGCTCGTAGGCCCGGGTGTCCTGCCCGACCGCGAAGCGGTGCTTGGGCGCCGGCGCGACCTGGAGGAGCGCGTCGTCGGCCAGCCGGATGAACTTCTTTTCCTTGACCCTGTAGATCGAAAGATAGCTGAAGTTCTTGTCCCGCTGCTCCTGGACCTGCTGCTGGGACTGGAGGCGGCTGTCCTTGCCGTGCCAGATGACGAGGTCGGGGACGTCCTCGTCGGCGACCTCGCCGGCTCTTGGCGAACGGGCCGGAGGCGCTTCCTCGCCGGCCTCCTTCTCGGTCCCTTCCTTCTTCTCGGCGTCCTTCTTTTTCTTGGCCTCGTGGATCCCGAACAAGACGGCGTCGAAATTCTCGGTCCAGGCGGGGACCCGGTTGGGGCTGACGGTCATGCCCTCGGGAAAGGACTTGTCGCCGGCCGGATCATAGACGATCTTCTGCGGCCCCCCGGCGTCCCGGAAGCCGGAGAAAGCGACGACGCTCCAGAGCTTGTCCTCGTAGGCTTTGTCCTCCTGGCCCTTGAGAACGGCCAGGGCTTCGCCCTTTTCCGTCCAGGCCAGGGACTTGTAGGCGGCCTTGTCGGTGTCGAGCGGAACGACGGCGCCGGAGGCCATGTCCCGGACGAGCAGGCCGTTGGCGGCCTGTCCTTGGGCGTCGATGAGGACGGCCAGCTTCCTGCCGTCCTTGTCGAAAGCGAATTCGGCGACGTTGCCGATATTGATCTCTTTGCCCGTGGCCAGCTCGCGGAGAACGAGGTCGGAGCCCGTCCACTTGTCCTTCTCCTTTTCCTGGCTTTCCGGGGCGTACCGGTGGAAGGCCGCGAAACCCGGGTTCTCTCCCGAGAAAGCCAGGCCGCGGACCTTCTCGAATTCCGTCTTTTCGCCCGTGGCCAGGTTGACCAGGACGGCCGTCGTCATGACCCGCTTCCTCTCCTTGCGCAGGGCCGTCATCTCCTTCGAGCCGGGATAGGAAAGGAACGCGGCCCATTTGGCGTCCGATGAAAAGCCGGTCCTGAGGGACCCTCCGAACCGGGGGGCCTCGCCGATCGGGAACCGGTGCTCTTTGTCGCTTTTCGACTGCCTCAGGACCATCTCGCTTTCCCCGGCGAGGGGGGTCAACCGGTACATGAACCAGCTCCCGTCGGGCGAGAGCTCGGCCGCGCCGATCGCCTTCCAGGCCAGGATGTCTTGGAGGCCGATGGGCCGCGGGGCGGCCGGAGCGGTCTGGGCCGCCGGCTTGTCCTGGGCGGCCGTCGCCAGGAAAGAGGCCAGAATGAGCCCGGCCAGGACGAGTAAGAGCGCTTTCGATCTTTTCATGGGATATCTCTCCTTATTCCTTCTGCCTTTTCTGCTGGTACATCAGGAAGTCGGCGTGGGCCAGGAAATCGCCGAGCAGGGAGTATTTCCGGGGGTCGATGCGGACGACTCCCATGCTCACGGACAGGCGGAACCGCCTGAGCTTGCTCATGCGGAAGGCCCGGATGCCGGCCTCGATCCTGGAGGCCAGGGCCCGTTCTCCCGACCCCTTGGAGCGCATGGCCAGGACGGCGAACTCGTCGCCTCCGATGCGGGCGATGACGTCGGATTCCCTCAGGGTCCCTTTGAGGATCGCCGCGACGTTCTGAAGGAGCTGGTCGCCGACGGGGTGGCCGTGGGTGTCGTTGACGAGCTTGAGGTGGTCGATGTCCAGGAAAACGAGGTAGATCTGTTTCTTGAGGCGCTTGGCGATCTTCATCTGCTGGAGGCCGAGAGTGAAAAATCCCCGGCGGTTTTGGAGCCCGGTCAGCTCGTCGCTCTGGGTCAGGCCCTTGAGCTTCTCGTTGGTCAGCTGAAGCTCGCGGAGGACCCGCTCGAGCCGCCGCTCCGCGGTCTTCCTCTCGGTGATATCCACGAGGATGCCGTCGAGGTGGAGGACCGCGCCGTCGGGGCCTTTGATGGCCCGGCAGTGGTCGCGGACCCAGAACTTCCGGCCGTCGGCGCGGCGGAGCTCGAATTCCGTGAAGTAGGTCGGGTTCACGGCCAGCTTCCTGAGGTGGGAGGACCGGTCCTGGCGCTTGACGTAGAAATCCTTGACGTTGCCGCGCAGAAGGGAGGACGGTTTCTTGCAGCCCAGCATCCGGGCCAGGGCCGGGTTGGCTTCGACGAAGGCCCCGTCGGGGGTCGTCCGGTAGACGCCGACCGGCAGGTGTTCGACCAGCGTCCGGTAGCGCTCGCCCATGCTCTGCGGTTCGACCGAGGACCTCCGGCGGGCGGGGGCGCGTTTCGTCTTCAGCGGCATGGTCATCGTAAGAAGGGTTGAATGTAGCAAAGACGCTCCCCTAAGTCAAAGAGGCCTCGGGGATCGTCCTCGGTCGCTGCGGTGATTCCGGGCGCCTGCGAGCGGGCCGGGCTCGGCGGCTCGCGAAACTCGCGGGATCCAGACTAGCCCTCAGAATAGCAGGCTCAGACATCGCGAGCCGCCCTCTTCGAGGGTGCCCTCGTCCGGCCCCCTCTCCGGCTGAATCACCGCTTTAGGCTCGTTCGGACGACCCCCTCGGCCCTGGCATCACCGGTCGTCTCGCTCGCTCCGGTACGTCTCCCGGGGGTCTTGTCCGCCTTCCATCCGTGCCCGCTCC
>JAWOHF010000294.1:0-2831 GCA_046496285.1 Candidatus Aminicenantota bacterium | reverse complement strand
ACCTCGTCGGTCATCGGGACCGTTCTGGCCGCGCACGAGGACTGGAGGAAGGCCCCGGGATACGACCCGGAGGAGAGCCGGAAGCATCTGTACTTCCTTTATAACAACCCGGACGACAGGCTCCTGCCGTTCGAGCGCAGCCGGAGCGTTCTCGAGGAGCCGGGGATCACGAAGATCAATCTGACGACCGGACCGCAGGCCATCACGGGATCGACCCGGATGCAGGCCACGACCATCGAGACGACCGTCGTGGCGGCCGTGCTCGAGACCGCGGCGGGGCGGGCGCTGGAGAGATGCCTGAGCGCGAAAGAGATGGCCCGCCTGGGATTCGAAGCAGGGGCGGGCGTGGCGGCCAGGCTGGAGCGGTTCGGGAGCGCCCTGAACGGGGTCCGTCAGGCGCTCGGGGCCCTGGCGGCGCTGACGGACCTCGAGGCGGAGACATATGCGAACGGGCGGCGCTCGACGTACTTCGCGGCCAAGGGCCTGATCACGGTCTTCATCGACAGCACCGAGCGCAGCCCGACCTTCCGGCTCTTGCCGCTCGATACCGTGAAGGAGCCGAAGCGCAGGGCCTGGATCCAGGTCTGGGCGGCGGCGGACACGGCGGGGGGGGCCTGGCAGGCGTTCCTGGGCCGGCCGTTCAGAGGCTTGGCGCCGGAGACGTACGGAGGGCCGTTCGGGTCGGAGATCGAGGACCCCTATCTGCGGCGGGCCGCGTTGGAAAGCCTGAAAAGGGCCGGGAACGATCAGGGAGAGCTTTACGATCTC
Organism: Candidatus Aminicenantota bacterium; assembly: GCA_046496285.1. Classification (GTDB taxonomy): domain Bacteria; phylum Acidobacteriota; class Aminicenantia; order Aminicenantales; family Saccharicenantaceae; genus RBG-16-66-30. The sequence continues at coordinate 2,063 of JAWOHF010000294.1, read as the reverse complement.
TCGTTCTCCGAGCACAACTTGATGGGGCGCGGCCCGGGGCCGGGCGACCTGGCGGTCATGGTCTGCCTGACGCCGGAGGAGGACGAGGCCGGGCGGGAAGGGTCTTACTTCCGGAAGTTCGCGGAGACCGCCGCGGCCGGCGGCGCCGGGCTGGGCGTGCTGATGATCACGGACAGGACGCCGAAAGAGTTCGCCAAGCTGGAGCAAGGCATCCGGCGGGCGTTCGAGGGCGGGACGGGGCGGCTGGTGTTCGTGCCGGTCCATGTCCCGGAGGGCGGCGGTCCTTTCGGCATCGGCCAGCAGATGGCCGCCAAGATGCTCCTCAACGCCCATTCGACGGCGGTCATGGCCAAGCTCGGCAAGGTCGTCGGGAACACGATGACCAACGTCAGCCCCAGCAACCTCAAGCTCATCGGCCGGGCGACGTACCTCATCCAGTCCCACGTCAACGACATCCTCGGGCAGCCGGCGTGGGTCAAGGCCCATGGGGCCAGGGGGCCGGTCTCCTACGGCGAGGCCAACGCGGTCCTGTACGACGCGATCGAATATCTGCGGGACAAACAGGCCGAGGGAGGCCAGACGGCCGAGGTGGCCTTCTCGATCGTCCGCATCCTGGAATCGCTGAAGCAGAAGCGCGGCGTCGGCCCCGACGAGGCCCTGGGAATCGTCAGGAGCGCCGGCCTCAGCGCCTACCTCGCCTCCCTCCGCTAAGAAGGGGTCAAATCTCCACTTATTAAATTTTCCTCCGCATTGAGAATCGGGCGCGGCCTGGGCGTCTATTATGATGACTGACACCTCACATCCGCGAGGGAGGGATCATGGCCAGACAGCTGCGGATCGAGTTCCCAGGGGCTTTTTATCATGTCTATTCTCGGGGCAATCAGAAGCAGCCGATATTTTTCTCTTCCGATGACCGCTATTTCTTCCTCAAGACCCTGGGGGACGCTCATGAAAAGCTCGGTTCTTTCGTCCATGTCTTTTGCCTGATGGATAACCATTATCATTTGATCCTACAAACGATGCTGGCCAACCTTTCGAGGGTCATGCATTTCATCAATACGAAGTACTCTGCTTACTTGAATGCCAAGCACGGCAGATGCGGCCATCTTTTCCAGGGACGGTATAAGGCCATTCTGGTGCAGGCTGAAGCCTATGCCCAGGCCCTGTCCAAGTATATTCATGTGAATCCGGTGAAAAAAAAGATTGTCAAAACACCAGAACAGTATCAGTGGTCCAGCTGCCCGGAATACGCCGGGCTCCGCAAACCGCCTTCATGGCTGATAACAAGCGCCGTGCTCGAGCTTTTTGCCGATGACCCCGGTGCGGCTCGGACCCGCTATATGGACTACCTGTTATCAGAGACCGATCCGCCCGATCGCGAGTTTTCAAGAGCGGCGCGTCTCGGGATCCTGGGGAGTCCTGAGTTTATCGAAGGAATTCGCAGCGCCATATTGAATAACGAGATGATCTCCGCGGATAGAGAAATCCCGCAGATCAGACAGCTCAAGAAGAAACCGGAGCTTTCTTCGATCCATGACGCGGTCCTGGAGCGTCTGGGGGCTGAGAACAGGCTCGCAAGAAAAGCGACTATTTATATCGCCCACAAAAACACAGATTACAGGCTCCGGGAAATCGGCGCCTTTATGGGAATCGGTCCAACAGCCGTATCCCTGGCCTTCTCGAGGATGCGGGCGGAAATTTCGCCAGGTTCCCCTATAGAACGTGCCATCAAGGAGATCGAGGCCAAGTTATTCGGGAAGACGTCACCCCGCCTGGATATTTAATAAGTGGAGATTTGACCCCTTCTTTAAACGGGGGCGTCGCAGTTGTAGCAGGGGGCGATCGAGGGCCGGGGCTTGCGCTTCGGCTTCTGCCGCACCTGGGGGTAGACGAACAGCTCGCCGGCGTAGTTCCTCAGCACGACCTGCTCGTCGTTGATCGACTGGAGGTACTTCGGCAAAATGGGGATCTTGCCGACCCCTCCCGGCGCGTCGATGCAGAAGTAGGGGCGGCCGGCGGCGGACTGCAACCGTTCTGGGCCGGCATGTCTTCGCCCTCCCCGG
>JAWOHF010000285.1:0-2823 GCA_046496285.1 Candidatus Aminicenantota bacterium | reverse complement strand
CGTCGATCTTGAGGACGGAAGCCTCGCGAACGGGTTGGGCGTTCGCCGGGGGCGCAATAAGGAAGAGGGGGGCCAGGAAAAGCGGGAGAACGGCGCGCGCGGGCCTCATGAGCAGGGATTGTAGAGGGGGCGCCCCGGGTTGTCAAACCCGGGGCCCTCCCCCTCTGGTTTTGCCGCCGAGACCGCGGGCTTCCGGGGCTAGAACACGTAGCCCAAGGTGATGCCGATCAGGTTGCACGAGAAAAGCGGCTGGGTGTCCACAAGGATGTACGTCGTGAACTTGAGATGCCCGGCCCGGTAGTCGACGGCGATCTTAGGGACGAGATCGCCGGTTTCGACATCCCCGCCCCAGAAAGCCATGGGCAGAACCGCCCCCCCTCCGAAGGACACTCTCCCCGTGGTGTAGCTCAAAAGAATTCCGGGATAGAGAAAGAAGGGATCGAAGCTGAATCCGTCGTCCGTGATGACCATGGCTTCGGCGCTGATCATGAAGTTCCGGGCGATGCGGACGTCGATCTGCGGGGAGAACGTGAACAGGATGTCGGAGAACGTGCCGCACGAGCCGGCGTCGGTCATGGCCCCGAGGTTCAGGCTGAAATCGACCTTCTTGTCCAGGGCATTGAGAGGCTGGAGAGCCGCCCCAACCGTCAGCCCGACCGCCAATACCACCAAAATGACCTTTTTCATAGGTCCCTCCCGTTGTGGAATCTTAGCCCTCGTCGAGGGCGCACACAATATGGGGCAGGGGAGGGGCCGACTTGTCAGGGCTTTGTCAAGGTTTTGTCAAGAATCCGTCAAGACGAAATGCCGTCAATCGAGGGAGTTGTTCTCGATGCGCTGGAAGGGCGTCGCCAGGCGCTCGCGGGCGTAGGGGCTGAGTTCGTACTTGAGGCCGTACTGAGAGTGGGTCCAGCTGTCCGAGATGTCCATGGCGGCGGCCTGCCGGTAGCGCTCCACGGCCTCCGGCCTCTTGCCCAATAGGTCGAGCATGTGGCCCTGCCAGACGAGGCCCAAGACCTTGATCTTAGGGTCGCCCCCGGCCCGGGCCTCCAGGTGTTCGAAAACGGCCAGGGCCTCGGCGTACCGCTCGACGTCGTAGAGCGCGAATCCCGTCCGCAGGAATTGCCGCCAGTGAGGAAGGGCCTCCAGCCATTCCGGCGAGTATTTCGCGGCCAGCTCGCGGCTGGCCGAAAGCCCCCAGCCTGTCGCGTCGACGACGATGGCCGGCCGGGCTTTCATCTCGGCGACCCAGGTCGTGAGGAATGTCCTGTAGCCCGTGAGAGCGGTGTTGTCGACCGGTCGAAGGCCTCGGAGGAACTCCTCAAGGGCTCCGAAGAACTCGTCGGGCTGCTCGTCGTAGACGCCATGTCCAGCGTTCTCGAAGACGACCAGGCGGGCGTTCGGATAATTGGCCCGGAGGATGTCCTTCTTCTTTTCCGACCAGGTCAGGTCCCAGCGGCCCTCGAGGATGAGGGTCGGGATGGGATTACGCTCGAAGGCCCCGGTGAAGTCCCAGCGGCCCTGGGTCTGACCGATGATGCCGTTGAAGTTGACGTCGTTGACCCACTCGTAGAGGGCCATTTGGGCCAGCCGCTCCGGCGACGGCCGGAAGAAATGCTGGCGCTTCCAGTCGCCGTTAAGGAAGTTGTTGTAGATGAGGAGCGAGACCATTTCCTGGCGGGGCAGGTCGCGGGACTTGGCGTATTCGGCGAGCTCCCGGCGGACCTCGGCCAGGCGGCTCTTTTCGGCCTCGGTGATGAAATCCCCCTGCCGGGACGGCCCGAGCTCGGCCTGGACCTGAGGCGAGGCCCCGAGGAGGACGAGACCGGAAACGCGCTCGGGATGGAGGACCGTGTAGAGCTGGGCCAGGAAGCCGCCGTAGCTGTAGCCGAGGACGGCCCATTTTTCGAAACCGAGAGTCTTACGGACAGCCTCCAGGTCCTCGACGGCCTGCCCGACCGAATAGCCCTCGTCGCCGGGCGCGAAGTCCGAGAGCCCGCAGCCGCGCTGATCGTAATAGACGACGCGAGCGTACTTTTTCGCTCGGGAGAACCAGGGGTGGAAATAGTGGTGCGTGCCGCCGGGCCCGCCGTTGATCAGGACGAGCGGGATTCCCTTTCCTTCGACCTCGACGTAAAGCTCGGCCCCGCCGACGTCGATCCGGCGCTTTTCGAGACCCTCGATGCGGTCGCACCAACGGAAAGTCTCCGGGATGGCCGTGACCAGCTGCGGCTCGATGCGTTCGACCCGGTCGAGGATGGATTCGCCGTGGGCGGGCTCCTCGAGAACAGGGCCCTTGGAGCAGGACAGGGTCAGGCCGGATGAGGCGGCCAGGACGGCCAGGGCGACGATGGCCGGCAGGATCCGGGCGCAATTTTTCATGATGCACTCCCTCCACGGTATTATACGCCGGAACCCGGCCCAAGGTTGGCGGCCGCCGCCCCTCTTGAGAAGGCCGATCATAAACCTTGACGAATGGGCTGAATTCTGATATTCTGATATCAGAATATGCCGGGAGCCGAACATGACAGAGCCTAAACCCTACGCCGCGGAGGTCAAGTCGCGGGGTCAGTTGACCATTCCCAAGAAGATCCGGGAGGCCGGATACATGGAGGAGGGCCAGGGCGTGACCATCATCCCCGTCGGGGATTCCCTCTTGGTCACCCCCCGAAGGCTCAAGCTCGAGGACGCCCGTCGCGAGCTGAAACGGATGCTAAGAAGCTCGGGGCTGTCCCTGAAAGACCTCCTCGACGGACTGGACGACGCCCGAGAAAGGACCTATGGCGATCGCTATGGCGGGGAAAAAGATTAGGATCTTCTTGG
>JAWOHF010000144.1:0-5913 GCA_046496285.1 Candidatus Aminicenantota bacterium | reverse complement strand
TCGCCCATCCGGGGGATCCTCAAGGTGGACAAGAAGGCCGGGGAGACGATCTCGACCGCGGACATCGCTCCCCACCCCGGGCCCCCGACCCTCGAGATCGTCGAGGAAGTCGTCAAGAACTGGTTCCCGGAGGTCGAGTCGACGCTGTCCGTTGCCCGTCCTCGCGGATATATCTTGCGGGGCGATCGTCTAGACATCGTCGAAACCCTCCTGGCCTTGGGAGTCGAGGTCGGGATCTTTGAAAACGACACGCTCGTCGATGCCGCGGCTTACCATGTCAAAGACATCGTCCCGGCCAAGCTCGACTATCTGGCCCCCGAGAGGCTCGAGGTCGATCTGGTGGAGACACCCGGGCATGTCGTACAGAAGGGCGATTTCTACGTGGACGGCGCCCAGCCGGCGGCCAACCTCGTGCCGTGCCTCCTCGAGCCCCAGTCCGAGTACGGCCTCATCCGTTACTGGATGTTCAAGCTCGCGCCCGATGCCGGAGGGATCTATCCGATCGTAAGGGTCACCGGAAGCCGGGCCCTTCCCGTCGTGCCCTTTAAGCGCTGGCCATCCTGATCCTTCCTCTGCCAGGGCATCCTGGCTGGCCGTGAGGCCGCGAGGCGGATTTTTGACCATCCGGAGGAAAGGGGCATCGCTGAAGGAATGACCTCCATCCTGATAGAATAATGACCTTTTTTTAGGACAGACAGCGGCTGGCGCTGCCCATCGTCAGGGAGAAGTTTTGGCATGGATTTTGCTGCATTGATTGTTGATTCCGTGTCATCTATGGTCTATCTGATGAGCAAGGGGTGATGATCATGAAAAGGGGTGAAGTCCTTCTTCTTTTATTGACGGCCGCGCTTCTCGTCCTCACGGCCTGCAGCCCGAAGGATATCCAGCCCTTCGAAGGCCGGCTGTTGTTTCAGGTCAAGGAGTCCTACCGCCAAATGACCGAAGGGGTCGAGCCCTCGATCTATCTGTCGATGGAGACCGAGAAGATCTACGAGTGCTTTAATTATTCGATCGTGGCGGATCTTCTGCGCACGAACGCCCTCCTGATGCTAGACATCAAAGGGATCGAACGGCCCGCTATCTGCCTGACGGCCTTGGGGCCGGCCGTTGGCGGCCGGTTTCTCGAGCTCGGCGAAGGCGTTTATTCGCTGGAATTCCGCTGCGGATCGGCGCGGCGGAGCGTCTATGAGCTTGCCGTTACCGGAGAGGCCATAACGATCGCCGAATCGTCCGGCGCCCAAGGGACGATCACTGTTCCCCAGTTCACGCTGTGGTGGCGATACCCGGAGAACTCCTTCGCCGTGATCTGCGGAACGACCGTGGAGACAGACTGGGTCTTCGAGGATTTCCTGGGACGGCTCCAAGCCGGCCTGGATCTCGTCCCTTACGAATTCCCGCCTGTCGGAGAGATCGGGTATCCGCGGGAGTCACAAGGGCATCATGTCAACCACCCGAGCCGGTTCTTCCTTTATGGGGAAGACGGGGATTTCGTGGCGGCCGGGGAGATCCTGAGGGAATATGTCCGCGACGTCATCGGTGGGATGACAGGCGTCAATATCTGGCTCCTTAACTGGAAGAACGAATCGTTCCGCTCCTGGATGATGGGGTCTGAATCTCCGGAATGAAGACGGTGTTGTGAAGCGGCCGGGCTAGCGGAGCCTCCGAATTGCATCCATGATTTCCGGGGCGGGCCGGCCGCGGCTCAGCAACTCCCGGGCCCTGAGCCGGTCTTCCCGCCGCCCGAGGTCCTCGAGAGCCAGTCCCCCGAAATATCCGTGAGGGCGGGGCTCACCCCATCGGGCAAGTGTGTATTCCCGGATGCCCTCGCGGATCTCCGCCGCCCTGTCTCTCTTCCCCATCCTGTCGTGGCAGACGGCAATGAAGTAATCCTGCATCCGCGTGTCGGGGTGGTAGGGGGCCCCGGTGCCCAGCTTTTCGGGATAGAGCTTGGACTTCTCGAAGGCCTCGATGGCTTCGGCCCAGGCGCTTTTCCTCATGGCCGCCAGGCCCCGGGCGACGTGGGTCCGGGCGTAAAGCCCATGGACGTCGCTGGCCCCTTCGTAAGGAAGGACTTCGAGCCCGTCGAGAACCGAGGCCGCCTCATCGAGGCGGCCGTCGGCGAGAAAGGTTTCAGCCAGGCCGACCTTGAGCACCACGTGGTCCGGGAAATCCGCGGCCGCCCGTTCGGCGACGGCCAGGGCCTCGGCTTTCTCTTCGTGCCGCAGATGGAAGGCCGTCAGGGCTTGCCGGGCCCGCCAGCTTCCAGGGTCGAGGTCGACGGCCTTCCGGTAGTCGGCGACGGCCCGGGAGCGGTCGGCCTTCTCGAACAGCGAGCCGCGGGCGATGTAGAACGGCGCGAAGTCGGCGTCCTCGCACATCTGGAAGAGGTCGCGGGTCTCCTCGAGCCGTCCCTTGCCCCACAGGATGAGCCCGAGATAGTACTTCGGCTTCCAGTCGGCCGGCCTGGCCGCGACGGCCCAGGAGAAAGCGGCGACGGACTCCTCCCGGAAAGGGAAGACCAGGAGAGGCGACAGGGCCGAAGCTCGTTCCAGGTAAGAGGCGCTCTTCTGCGGGGCGACCTCGCGGCTGAGATAAGCCATCCAGGTGAGCACGGTCGGTTGTTCGGGGGCGTTCTCGAGGACGGCCACGGCCTCACCCTCGAGACCGTTCCGGGCATAGAACATGGCCATTTCGAGCCAGGTCTCGTGGGGCAGTTCGCCTCGGATATGGGACCGGCAGTCTTCGAGGTCACGGGGCGAGCCGGTCAGGAGGTAGCGCTCGAAGCGGGCCAGATGGTCGAGGGGGTCGAGGTCGAGCAGGGTCCCGATGACCCGGCCGGCATCGGCCGTGCGCCCGGCCAGGCGGCGGGCTGCCGCCAGGACCTCGAGGGCCGTGACGTTCCGGGCGTCCGACTCGAGGGCCTTGAGAGCGTATTCCCCGGCGCGATGGAATTCCCTCTCGACCAGGGCGATCTCGGCCGATTGGATGAGGGCCGCGGCCCGGAATTGCGGCGAGCGGGCCGCCCATCCGAGCGTCTCCTTGGCGTCGACCAGACGGCCGAGCCGTCGGGCGGCGACCGCGTAGACATAGTTCGCCTCCGCGTCGTACATCGAGACCGACAGGGCCCGCCCGGCGAAATCCAGGGCCCGGGACGGTTCGCCGCGGCGGGTGTGCAGCTCGGCGACCCGGCAGAGGGCGCGTACGTGGAGCGGTTCGAGAGCGACGCAGGCCAGGTATTTTTCGTGGGCTTCGGCCAGGCGCCTCTCTCGTTCGAGGGTCCGCGCCTGAAGGAAGAGGCCTTCCGCCGTGGTCTCCCGAGTCGAGCGGAAGTCCAGCGGCCGCTCGAGATCGCGGGCCTCAGGACCGGTTTCGTGAACCAGCTTGTCTCCCAGGCGGATCTCGAGCCCGGAGTCGCCGGCGGCCCCATCCAGAGGCACATCTCTTTTCCAGACCTCCTCCGGTCTTAAGATCAGGTCTTCGCGGAACAGCTCCCGTCCGCCGTCGCGAACGGTGAGGGTCTCGGCGACGGGCCGGAGAGGGAAGAGGCCCAGGGCGAGCCGGTCGCCGTCGCGGGACGCGCTCAGGACCGCGTGGGGCGAGGCCTTGGCCATGGGGCCGATGCCGCGGTAGGGGAACCAGAGCTCCTGCCAGCGGTCCGCGGCGCCGGGCGGGAAGTCGCCATGGTCGGACTGGTTGAGGAGGCGGCCGGCCTGCGGCTCGGTGTACTGGCCGCCCTCGTCGGTCAGGAGGTCGACCCAGATCTCGCCCGAGCGCGCGAGGTCCCAGATCCAGATCTTTCGCCCCGGCATGTCGTCGTAGCGGGACCAATGGCCGAAGCCGGCGTCCTCTCGCTCGTACCACCCGCCGTAGAAGTCCTCGTATTCGCCGACCGTGAAATAGCTCTTGGAGTCCGGGGTCGCGTTGTTCCTGTAGAGGGACAGGTCCCGGCCCGTGCGGCCCACCGGCCAGGGCTCGAGGGGCACGGAGTAGTCGTGGCCGATGTGCCACCGGCCGGGGAAGATGTACTTGAGGTCCTCGGCCGTCTTGACCGCGGCGCAGGACCATGCGTAGTAAGACTGGGAAAAAGGCGTCGGGTTGACCCACAAAGCGTTGGTCTCGAACACGGCCCCGTCCCGGGGAAGAGTGATGGTGACGCTCCACCGTGTCCGGGACGGGAGGTCCATGGTCCCGACGACGCAGCTGACGCCCCCGTCGGTATCGCGGCGGAGGACATAATCGACGGGCGAAGCCGTCGACGGGGCATGCCCGACGACGCCGAAGTTGAACTCGATGCCGCCCGAAGTCCAGGGACCCCGGAGGGCGATCTGGCGGAACTTCAGGGCCCGGTTCCAGTAGAGGAAATCCCGGCCCGTGGCCTTCTCGGCGGCTCCCCAGACCTTGCCGCCGACCTGAGGCAGCACGGCGACCTCGATGTGCGGGTTAGAAAGGCGGACGACCGTCCACTCCCGGTCCGTCCCTTCGGCCGTGAAGCCGTCGAAGAAAAAGTAGGGATAGAGGCGCGCGCCCTGCCCCCACATGGAAGAGCGGGCGAAGATGGGCACGGGATCCGGGTCCGTGAACGGGTAGGTCCGGATGACCTCGGTCCGCTCTTCGACCCGGGCGCCGAGAGGTTCGGAGGTCAAGCGGCAGGCCGCGGCCGGGACCAAGGCGGCGACCAGGGCCACGGCGACGGGGAACGCAGGGCATTTCTTCATGGAAAGTCTCCTTGTCCATTTTCCGCTCGTCCCGGAGGTCCGGTCCGACGCGGATCGCCGGGGACGGGGGGCGCCCGGGATCACTTCTCGGTGAGCTCGAGGAAGATGGTTTCCACGAGGCTCAGCCAGCGGCGCCCGCCGGCCGCCGCCGGGCGGTCCTCGATGCCGAAGACCTTCTTGATTTCGTCGAGGCTCTTTCCCTCGGCGATCATCGTTTTGACCGTGGCCTGCTTTTCCTCCATGGAGGCGATGAGGGCCTCGACGTCGGTCCGGCCCAGCGGATCGGCGTGACCCGAGAGGAAGGTCTCGACCCGGGGCTCAAGCTCGAGCAGGCCCTTGAGGGTCTTGACGTAGCCGAAGGAATTGCCGTTCTTGTGGCGGTGGATGAGAGGGTCGCGGCCGGTGAACAGCAGGTCGCCGACGAAGACGGACCTTTCCCGGGGGAACCAAACCACAATGTCGCCGCTCGTGTGGGCCGGCCCGAAATAGGCCAGGTCGATCTGTCCGTCATCCCCTTTGTAGAGCGGGAGGAGGGCCTGGTCGAAGGTCTTGTTCGGGATGTAGTCCTTGAGGGCCGGCAGGTCGGCGGCGGCCTTCACGATGTCTCCCTTGCAGTTCTCGTGGGCGACGATCGTCAATCCCTTGGGGAAGCCGGGCAGGCCGTTGATGTGGTCCCCGTCGCTGTGGGTGAGGATGACGGTCGTCAACGGGGCGGAGGTCCGCTTGGCGATCTCGGCCAGCATGCCGGCCGCGGACCCGGCGCTCATCTTGGCGTCGATGGCGAAGACCTCTTTGTCCGTTATGTAGAACGCCGTGTTGGCCCCGGACCCGCCTGTGACGAGATGGAGGCCGCCGGCGATGGCCTGGGCGGTCAACGGCGGGGGCGCCTGCAGGGCGGGCTTGGCGGGAGCCGTTTGGACGGCCGCAAGCAACGCCGACGCGGCGAGGAGAAGAACGGCCAGAGCAGCCGGGAGGATGCGCTTGACGGGAGCGAAGATCGATCTCATAGAGGTCCCTCCTAAACAATGTCCAATTAGGTCATACCCGGACGGCCCACTTTTGTCAAACGGCCGAAAAAAAGTTTCATCTTTCTATTCCGGGGAACTGATGGCCATGAGGGGACGATAGACGTCCCCCTGAAGACCCCCATAGCGGAGGGGGACCCGCCGGCCGCCGGCGGGGGAACCGTCGGGACTGG
>JAWOHF010000132.1:0-3146 GCA_046496285.1 Candidatus Aminicenantota bacterium | reverse complement strand
CGCCGACATTCGCCAACACGCTCGAGGCGCTCGAAAGGAGCGGCGGCCTGCTCGACAAAGTGGCCGGGGTCTTCTTCAACCTGACCTCCTCCCACACCAACGAGGAGCTCCAGAAGATCGAAAAGGACATCGCCCCGAAGCTGGCCCAGCACGCCGACGACATCGCCATGAATGCGGCCCTCTTCGCTAGGGTCAAGGCTGTCTACAACGACAGAGAAGCGCTCTCCCTCACCCCCGAGCAGGGCCGACTCCTCGAGGAGATCTACAAGGGCTTCGTTCGCGGCGGCGCGGGACTCGATGCCGAAAAGCAGGCCCGCCTCCGGCAGATCAACGAACAGCTGGCCCTCCTCTCGGTCCAGTTCGGGGAGAACATCCTCAAGGAGAACAACGCCTTCGAGCTGGTCATCGAGAACGAGGCGGACCTGGCCGGACTGCCGGCCGCCGTCGTCTCCGGGGCGGCCGACGCCGCCATGGAGCGGGCCAAGCCGGGGAAATGGGCCTTCACTCTTCACAAGCCGAGCCTCATCCCGTTCCTCCAGTACTCCGAGAAGCGCGAGCTCCGGGAGAAGATGTTCAAGGCCTATATCAACCGGGGGGCCAACGGCAACGAGCTGGACAACACGGCCCATGCCTCGAGGATGGCCGCCCTGCGCGTCGAGCGGTCCGGACTGCTCGGCTACACCACCCACGCCGACTTCGTTCTCGAGAAGAACATGGCCAAGACCCCCCAAGCCGTCTACGACTTCCTGGGGAAGCTTTGGAAGCCGGCCCTGGTCCGGGCCGGGGCCGAGGCGGCCGAGATGCAGGCCATGATCCGGGCCGACGGCGGGAGCTTCAAGCTCCAGCCCTGGGACTGGTGGTTTTACGCCGAGAAGGTCAAGAAGGCCAAGTTCGACATCGACGAGGAATCCCTGCGCCCCTACTTCCAGCTCGAGAACGTCCGCGACGGGGCCTTCATGGTCGCCAGCAAGCTCTACGGGATCAGCTTCGAGGAGCGGACGGACATCCCCAAGTACCACCAGGACGTCCGGGTCTTCGAGGTCAAGGACGCCGACGGGTCCCATCTGGCCGTGCTCTATGTCGATTATTTCCCCCGGGCCACCAAGCAGGGCGGGGCCTGGATGAACAGCTACCGGGAGCAGTCGATCCGGGACGGCCGGGACATCCGGCCGGTCATTTCCAACAACGGGAACTTCTCCAAGCCCACGGCCGATCAACCGGCCTTGATCAGCTTCGAGGAAGCCTTGACCCTGTTCCACGAGTTCGGCCACGCCCTCCACGGCATCCTGACCCGGTGCACGTACGAGAGTCTCTCGGGCACGAGCGTCCCCCGGGATTTCGTCGAGCTTCCCTCGCAGATCATGGAGAACTGGGCCCGGCACCGGGACGTCCTCAAGATGTACGCCCGGCATTATCAGACCGGCGAGCCCATCCCCGACGAGCTGCTCGACAAGATGGACCGGGCCCGGGTCTTCAATCAGGGCTTCGAGACCGTCGAATACCTGGCCGCCTGCTTCCTGGACATGGACTGGCACACCCTGACGGACACCCTGGAACGGGACACCCTCAAGTTCGACGCCGAGTCCATGGCCCGCATCGGCCTCATCCCGCAGATCGTCAGCCGCTACCTCAGCCCCTATTTTGCCCACATCTTCAGCGGCGGCTATTCGTCGGGCTATTACAGCTACGTCTGGGCCGAGGTCCTGGATTCGGACGCCTTCGAGGCCTTCAAGGAAACGGCTCTCTTCGACCGGACAACGGCCGAGTCCTTCCGCCGGAACATCCTCGAACGGGGGGGGACCGAAGACCCCATGGTCCTCTACAAGCGCTTCCGGGGCCGCGAGCCGCGCATCGAGCCGCTCCTCAAGAAGCGCGGCCTCGACTGACGGAGTTCGACCGAGCGCCCGGCCGACGGATGGACGGCTTCGGGCGTGCTGTGGTATAAGACTCCAGAGGTCAAATCATGAGCGGCAACGTCTACGATGAGCTGAAAGAGCGCGGGTTCGTGGCCCAGGTCTCCGACGAGGAGGCCGTCCGCAAAATGCTCGGGGGAGACCCGATCACGTTCTACGTCGGCTACGACAGCACGGCCGTCAGCCTCCACGCCGGGAGCCTCGTGCCGATCATGGCCATGGTCCATCTGCGGCGGGCCGGCCACCTGGCTATCGCCGTCGTCGGCGGCGGGACGACCCTGGTCGGCGACCCTAGCGGCAAGACCGAGATGCGCCAGATGCTCGACGAGGCCACCATCCGGGCCCAGGGCCAGGCCATCCACTTCCAGCTGGCCCGCTACCTCCATTTCGACGGCAAGAGCGCCATCGCCGTGGACAACGCCGACTGGCTCCTGCCCCTGAACTACATCGCCTTTCTGCGCGACATCGGCCGGCACTTCAGCGTCAACCGCATGCTGGCCGCCGAGGCCTACAAGCTCCGTCTCGAAAAAGGGCTGTCGTTCATCGAGTTCAACTACCAGCTCCTCCAGGCGTATGATTACTTGACCCTCTTCCGGCAATACGGCTGCACCCTCCAGATGGGCGGGGACGACCAGTGGGGGAACATCCTGGCCGGGGTCGACCTCATCCGGCGGGTCGAGGGCGGGTCGGCCCAGGCCCTGACCTTTCCTCTCCTGACCACGGCCTCGGGCGCCAAGATGGGCAAGACCGCCCAAGGCGCGATCTGGCTCGACGCCTCCCTCCGCAACTCCTACGATTTTTATCAATACTGGGTTACCTGTGACGACCGGGACGTCGGGCGCTTCCTGAGGATCTTCACCCTGCTTCCCCTCGACGAGATCCGGCGCCTGGAAGGGCTCAAGGACAGCGGGATCAACGAGGCCAAGCGCGTCCTGGCCTTCGAGGCGACCAAGATCACCCACGGCGAGAAGGCTGCCGATGAGGCCCGGGCGGCCTCGGCCGCGGCCTTCGGCATAAGGGGAGCGGGAAAGATACCCTCGGAGGAAGCCCTCGGTCAAGCCACCGTCAGCAAAGCCCATCTGCCCACGACCGCCGTCCCCCGAGCCCGGCTCGAGGCCGGCATCCCCCCGGCCGAGCTGTTCACCGAGGTCGGCCTGACCCCCTCGCGGCGCGAGGCGAAACGGCTCGTCGAACAGGGCGGGCTCTACGTCAACGACGAGCGCCTCGATTCGG
>JAWOHF010000083.1:0-2543 GCA_046496285.1 Candidatus Aminicenantota bacterium | reverse complement strand
TGGAGACCGTCCCCTGCGGATGGAAGATGGGGCTGTTGTTGGCCCGGACCGCGACGCCCTCAAGCACGGCGGTTCTCGCGGTCCGCCAGACGCCCGCGGCGGCGTCGTGGCGCTCGAAGACGAACCCCGCGGGGACGAAGCGGACCCTGACCGGGGCCCCCGACCAGACCGCCCGGAAGCGGGCCTGGTTGAGCCCGGAGGTGACTTGCCATATGCCCGACTGGAGATGGAACTTGGGGATGAGCCGCTGGAACGAATAGACGCCGCCGTAGACGAGGAACCCGACGAGCGAGAGGGCCATGACGGTCTCGACCAGCGTGAATCCCCGCCCGCGCATTCAATGCTCCAGCCACGATAGGACCTTGAGCGAAGTGAAGGCCAGAAAGGGCGAAACGGTGCGGGGCGAGTTTTCCGGGAACTCCCCGGCCGCGGTCCGTTCGTCCCGGGCCAGGGCCAGGGTGTTCCTGCCGCCGTCATAGTCGTCGGCGTGCAGGGCGCCCAGCACCTGGACGTCTTTCCCGGTCCCTTCGATGGTGAATCCTCCCGAAGCCGCGGTCAGGGAACCCTGGAGCTTCAGGCCGTCCGGGGCCCCCGCGGCGACCGAGATGCCTCCGTCGCGCGCCTCGCCGGAAATGACGTCGCGGCCGGCCGCGTAGACGACGAGCTGGGCCCTGGAGTCCTTGACATAGGGAAGGCCGTCTTGCCAGCGGACGCCCTGGAGGACGAGGTGTGAGGAGAGCGTGATCCGGTCGGAGGAGACGATGGTCAGGTCGACCCCGCCGAGGACGGACGGCGTTTCGCCGTCGAAGGTCATCTCGACCCGGCCATCGAGGCCGACGGCCCCGCCGCCGAGAGAGAGGACCCTGCCGTTGACGATGACGATGGGCAGGGGGCAGAGATCGAATCGCTGCTCTCCTCCCGGGCCGAGGAAAAGCGTCCGGCTTTCGGCGGGGCTGAATTCGAGGAGCCATTCCCCGGCCTCGGCGCGGAAGGCGAGGATCTGGGCGCGGCCGCTTATCGCCAGGACCATCTCCTCGAGGTCGCCCTGGACGAAGACGCCGCCGAGACCGAGGTCGTCGCGGATGAGATAAACGCCCTCGGGGACCGGCTCGTCGGACGGCTCGAGGCCGAGCGCTTCCCGGAGGCGTCCCGGCGTCAGGTCCTGGGGAGTGAAGAGACGGATGTTCAGGGCTTTGGCCACGAGCGGGCCCGGGTCGTCGGGGATGACCCCTTCGGCTCCCGACGCGACCGACGGCGGGAGGGCCTCCCCGGGCCTGGCCAGGAAGCGGATGCCGCCGTCCTCGAGAAGGGAGGCCTTCTGGGCCTCGGTCAGGTCCTTCCTTATATAGAGAGGGATGGCCGAAAGAGGCAGACGGCCGGCCAGAAGGCCGAGAGAGCCCTCGAGGGCCGAGGCCCGCCTCGGCGCGATGCGGCTCAGCCCGCCCGAGGCCTCGACCCTCAGGGCGGCCGCTATGCGGACATACTCGCCCCGGTCCGCCAGGCGCTCGAGGCGGCAGGAGGCACGGCTCGTCCAGGACATCCCGTCGAGGGATTCCGACAGGAGGCGAGGAAAGGGGGCGCCCAGGGCTTCGTCGAGGAGCCGGGGGAATTCCGAAACCGCGTCCGCCCTCAGGCCCTCGAAGCGCTCGTCGGCGAGGGGGATCAGCAGGCCGCTCGCGGCCAGCCCGTCGGCAAAGTCATGAAGGCCGCGTTTCAGGCCGTTCTCTGAAGCGTAATCGAGAAGCGTCGAGAACTTGCGATACCCGTTGATCTTCAGATGCAGACCCGACGCGTGAAGCATGGCCAGGCCGAGCCCGGCGAAGACGAAGAAGAGCAGGATGACGGCCAGGCTGACCGTACCCCTATCGGGCGAGGGCCGCGTTCTTGATAAAGACCGACATGCCATGGGCGTTCACTCCTTCCACTCTGAGCTCGAGGCGGACGCGGGCGAGTCCCGCCTCCGGCCCGTCGTATCGCCACTCCGCGTTGGCGGTGTCTTCGAGAAGGGGCTGGGCCGAACCGCCGTTCGCCCGCCTCCGCAGGATGCCGGCCGGGCCGTCGACGAAATAGGCGACCCTTTCGAGAAGCAACACGGCGGCCGTCCCCGGAGAATACCCGGACCCGAGCGGCTCTCCGAGGACGAGCGCCTGCGGCTCGACCCGGACGACCGTCCGGACCTCGCCCGCCAGGCCGTCGAACAAGCAGAGCTCCCGTCCGGCGGAAACGCCCGCGGTGGAGGTCAGGGAAAGGCGCAAGTCGCCGGCCCGGGCCTCCGAAGCCAGGGCCAGGGCGGAATCGAGAGAGGTCAGCCTCAGCTCATCCCCGGTCGCCCGGACGGCCTCCACGAGGCCCGCCGCTTCCGGCCCGTGAAGGCCCCGCCCGGCATGGAGGAGGTCGACCCTGATCTTGTCGAGCGCGGCCAGGGCGCTCTGGGACGCTTCGGTTCTCGCCTTCAGCTTGAAAAAATGCTTCTGGGCCGAGACCAGGAACTCGAGAGCGGCGCAGGCGACGAACAGCGACAAGGCCGTGCCGACCAGGCATTC
>JAWOHF010000218.1:0-2679 GCA_046496285.1 Candidatus Aminicenantota bacterium | reverse complement strand
GATGGGCACGCCCTTCGAGAGATCCTGGACCTGGGCGACCCGGAGCCGGACGACCTTGGATGCCGGGTCCCATTCGCTCGAGACCTCGAAGACGGGATGGCCGGGCTTGAACAGCCACTGGTCGAAGAACCAGTCGAGGTTCCGCCCAGTGACGGTCTTGACCGAGCGGATGAAGTCGGCGGTGTCGACGGCCTCGAACGCGTAACGGTGAAGGAAATGACTGAGCGTCCTGAAGAACGGCTCGTCGCCGAGGAGGGAGCGGAGCATGTGGATGACTCGGGCCCCCTTGGGATAGGTGTGGGCGTCGAACATGTCACCGGGCTTTTCGTAGCGGTCGGTGACGATCGGCCGGATGTAGCGCGACTTGGCCTCCCTGAGGTAGGCGTCCAGCTTGTTCCGGAGGTTGAGCGCGCCCTCGTCCTCGCCCATCTCGAAACGGTGGTAGAGGTAGTCCGAGTAGGTCCCGAAGCTCTCGTTGATCCAGGCGTGGGCCCAGCTGCGGAGGGTGACGAGGTTGCCCCACCACTGATGGGCCAGCTCGTGGGAGACGATGCCGATGGCCGGGAAATCGGGCTCTCCCCTCTCGTCGACCATGATCCGGTGGGTCATGGCCGTGGCCGAGGTGCTCTCGGCCCCGCCGCCGGAGGGCACCGAGATCTGATCGTATTTCCGCCAGGGATAGTCGTACCCGAAGATGCGGTTGAAGAACTCCATCATCTTCGGGGTCTTGCCGTACGTCGGCCCGGCCTTGGCCTCGTCCTGCGGATAGACCCAATAGCTCACGGGCAGGGTCTTATAGGAATCCCGGACGACGACGAAGGGCGCGGCCGCCAGGAAGATGAGATAGGTCGAGTGCAGCTGGTCCTGGGACCAGTGATAGGTCACCGTGCCGGCCGCCGGGTCCTCGAAGACGCCGGTCAGCCGGCCGTTGGCGGCGACTTTGAGCCCGCGCTCGACCGTGGCCACGATCTCGTTGGTGACTTTGTCGTTCGGGTGATCGAAGCACGGGAACCAGTGGTGGACGTTATCCGGCCACGAGTCGGAAAAGACGATCCGGGGGTTGTCTACGCTTTCGGCCACGAACTTCAGGCCGGTCTTCGGATCCTGACCGTGATAGAAGCAGGTGAAGGTCATCTCTTCGCCGAACTTGTAGGGCCGCCCCAGACGGACGGCGAGCTCGGTCGCCGTCTGCTCGAAGGCGAGCGGCCGGCCGTCGGCGTCGAGGACGGAGGTTACCGTGAACTCCTCGGCGTCGAGGACACAGGTCTCGAGGCCTTCCCGCAGGGAGGTGGCGATGACGGTGGTCGCGCCCTCGAAGGCTTTCCGGTCGAGGTCGAGGCGGATCTTGATCAGGTAGTGGAGCGCGTCGTAGGACCGGGAGCGCTCGGACTGCAGGGGTTTGGCCGACCAGTCCACGCTCTGGCCGAATGCCGGCCAGGCGAGGGCGACGATCAGGACGATGAACAGGAATTTTCTTCTCATGCTCTTACCTCATGTTTCAGCGCTTCGGGCGCGGGCCGTCATAAAGCTGGAGGAGGCCGTCCTTCCTCATCAAGGCCTCGATCTCGGCGACCGTCCGGGGCACGCCGGCCGACAGGTTCTCGCAGCCGGTCTCAGTGACGGCCACCGTGTCCTCGATCCGGATGCCGATCTCCTCCTCGAGCCGGAAGAGCTGGATGTCGCAGGCGAAGACGAGGCCGGGCACGAGGACCTCGTCGGGCCCGGCGAACGTCCCGGTGACGTCATGGGTGGCCATGCCGATCATGTGGTTGTAGCCGCCGTAGCGGATGACGCCCCGGAAATCCCCGGCGTAAGCCTCCAGCTTCTTCGCTTTGAGCATGTCCTCGATCGCCGCGCCGACCTGCCGGAAGGTCAGCCCCGGTCGGTAGGTCGCCAGGCAGACGTCGCGCACGGTCAGGGCCGCCTCATAAAGCTCCTTCTGGCGCGGGGTGAACTTGCCCGAGACCGGGAAGGTCGTCGAGATGTCGGCATGGTAATCGTCCACCGCGGGACCGGCGTCGAGGATGACGAAGTCGCCGGCGGCGAGCGTCCGGTCGTACTTGTGATAGTGCCCGAAGGCGTGGTTCTTGCCGGACATCAGGATGGGCGGATAGGCCATGTCGACGGCGCCCCGCAGGCGGCAGACGAACTGGAAGACCGCCTCCAGGGCCTTTTCGGGAACACCGGGGCGGGTCGAGCGGATGACCTCGTTGTGGGCCTCGACGCCGGCCCGGACGGCGCGCCTGAGGACGTCGAGTTCGGCCGGGCTCTTGACCTTGCGCAGGTCCCAGACATGAGGTGAACAGTCGCGGACCTCGACCTGGGGGAACCTGTCGCGAAGGACGCGGACGAACTGGAGCTCCCGCGTCAGGCGGCCGTCCCAGGGGTTGGCGGTCATCGTCCGCTGCAGGGCGTTGAATTTCTCGTTGGAGTTCTCGGGGCCGAGCTCCTCGGGCTTGAACATCGTGTAGATGACGGCCGTTCTTTGGGCGAGTCCCGCGAGGAACGTTCCGAACTGTTCGGCCGGCAGGACCCGGTCGACCCCGGTGGTTCCTTGGGGATCGCGGACGAGCTCCGGGGGAAGGCCCTCGCCCTCGGCCTCCTTCTCGCCGATGGTGAAGAACAGAATGCTCTGTCTCCGGAGGCCGTCGATGACCAGATAGGCGCCGGGGACCTCGA
>JAWOHF010000204.1:0-3695 GCA_046496285.1 Candidatus Aminicenantota bacterium | reverse complement strand
GGCGCCCAGGCCCAGAGGCAGAGGCCGGCCGAATACGACGAGGTCGTGGCCGGCTCCCGCATCGAGGACGCGGCCGCCCGGCTCAAGGAGTTCGAGCGCATCCGGGCCGCTTACCCGAACAGCCAGATGGCCGCGACGGTCGACATGTTCATCCTCGACGCCAAAGTCGAGCTGTCCGATTCTCTGGACCGTATCCTCGTCCTCCAGCAGGAGTCTCTGGACAAGAGCCAGGGGCCGAACCTTGTGTCCGGTCTCGTGCAGGCGGCCGCCCGCATCCTTGAACACCCCAAAGTCGGATCGTTCAAAGGAGCTACCGTCGTGGCCGCCGTCATCGGCTACAGGGATGCCGCGACAAAAGCCCTCAACGACCCCGCGACCTACGCCGAGCTTCCCGATCCAGAGCAGCAGAAATCCTTCAAGTCCTACTATGGGAACGCCTTCGGCGTGCCCGTCGCCCGGGCCCATCTCGTGGCCGGCGACGCGCCTAAAGCCCAAGCCGCCCTCGAGGCCTTCCGCAATGACGGCGGCGCTCCTGACGCCCGTTATTCCTACACCCAGGGCGAAGTCCACGTCGCCATGGGCAAAGACAAAGAGGCCTATGAGGCCTTCCTGGGCGCGGCCGTCGAGAATTACAGCGACGCCGCCGACCGGGCCAAGGACCTGTTCATCAAGTCCGGCGGAAAGGCCGAGGCGTTCGCGGCCGTCCTCGAGGCTAAAGCGAAGGAGCTTCCCTTCCACCCCGAGCCCTTCAAAGCCCCCTCGGGCTGGAAGGGCAAGGCCGTGCTGGCCGAGCTCTTCACCGGTTCGGAGTGCCCGCCCTGTGTCGGCGCCGACCTGGGCTTCGACGGTCTCATCGAATCCTATCCGGCCCAATACCTGGCCATCCTCCAGTACCACCTGCCCATCCCGGGTCCCGACCCGATGATGAACCCGGCCACCAAGCTCCGCGCGGACTACTACGGCGTCAACAGCACGCCCACCGTGTTCATCGACGGGACGAACAAGATGGTCGGAGGCGGCGGCCGGGGCATGGCCGAGGGCAAGTTCAAGCAGTACAAGGCCGCCGTCGATCCGCTCTTCGCCGCGGTCCCCGAGGCCGTTCTCAAGGTCCGGGCCTCGATAGCCGGCGACCAGGTCGAGGTCGCGTACGAGTTCGACAGGGCCGTCCCGGGTGCCGACTACCATATCGTTCTGGTCCAGGACGAGGAGGACTACAAGGGCTCCAACGGGCTCCAGTTCCACAAGCTCGTCGTTCGCGACATCGTCACCGTCGACCCGGCCGCCCCGAAACGGGCCGCCTTCGACCTGGCCGCCTCCGAGCGGGCCGCGGACGCCTACCTGACCGAGTTCGAGAAGGCCTACACGCGGAGACCGGACTTCAAGTGGGCCACGCGCCGGGCCAAGATCGCCCGCACGGGGCTCAAGGTCGTCTTCTTCGCCCAGGACCGGGAGAGCAAGCGGGTCCTCAACGCCGCCGTCGCCGACGTCAAGTAGGGCTCGCCGCCTAAGCCAGCACGGAGTGGGCCGCGGCCAGCCGCTCGGGGATGGCCAGCCCCTGCGGGCAATGGGCGACACAGCTGCCGCAACGCTCGCAGGCATCGGCCCGCCGGTCGAGACCCGCGTAGAGCCAGCGGGCCTTGGCCCGGTCGCCGTCGTCCACCGCGTAGCGCTCGAAGCGCAGGATCTCGGCGATCGGCACGTGCTGGGGACAATGGGGCTGGCATTCGGTGCACAGCCGGCAGGCCGTCCGGTCGGCCCGGGCGGCCATCATGCCGATGGCCCGGGCGTCCGCGGCCCGCAGTTCGCGCCCCGCCCCCGAATAGGTTTCGGTGAACTCGCTGAGATTCCTGACCCGGATGACCGCGGCGCTGAGGTCCGTCGCCGTCGTCAGCCAGCGGGCCAGCGCGTTGTGGGGGGCGGTGCCCTCAGGCAGGCTGTCCATGAAGGCCCGGTCGTCCTTCATCCGGCCGATGCCGCGGGCCGTCTTCATGGCGATCGTGCCGAAGCCCTTGCCCTTGGCGAGCTCCAGGAATTTGTCCGCGGCCTCGTCGGCGCCGTAAGAGTAGATGATCTGGGCGTGCTCGTAGAGCCCTTGCTCGATGACCGCGGTCAGGACCTCGGCCGCGCTCTGGCCGCCCGGCACCCGGGCGTTTCCGGCGTAGCCGTGCTGTGACAGGCAGAGGTGCTTGACCAGCCCCTCCTTCTTCAGCCGCTCGAAGGCCCGGACGAAGCCGTGATCGTTCCGGACCTCGGCCGTGTTGTGGTAGCCGTAGTGGAATTGCATGTCGTCGTAGTAGCCCAGGCCCGTGCGCTCCAGGGAGTCCTTGACGAAGGCGACGTGGGACTCCTCGTCGATGCGCCCCGCCTCGTGGTTGCCGCCGATGCGGTCCACGGTCACCTGGCAGATGTGGGCCTCGCGGTCGCGGAGCACGGACTGCGGCGCCCCGCCGCGCGCCCACTGCTGCGACTTGTGCCAGTAATTCATGCCGCACAGGATGCCCGCCTCCCGCGGGGCCTCGGCCAGGTCTCCCGACCCGATGATGATCGAGACCTCGCGCCCGCTGTACCCGAGCTTGCGGCGAGGCAAGCGGCCCACCTTGGCCGCGGCCTCCTCGATCGACCCCTCGCCCTCGGCCCGGGCCCGGCCGGCAAGCCCCCCCGTGAGCCCGACCACGGCGGCCGCCGCGGAGCTCCGGAGGAATTCGCGTCGCTTGTAAGAATGCTTGTCGGTCATGGTTCGTCCACCTCCACCGACAGGGTACAGGGCCGGGCGCGTTTCGTCAAAGGAAATCGCCACTGCCGTGAGGTGGCAGATAAACATCCCCCCTTTCTCCCACGCCCCCGGGATCCTGTCCCTACGGTTCCCCCGAAGAACGGGGAGAAGAACGGGGACACGTACCTCCGGTACGTGTCCCCCATAATCTCACTCTCGCGGCCCAAAATTCGCAGAAACGGAAGAGTAGTTAATAAAAAGGGCCGGCGGCGAGGCCGCCGGCCCCTGAGAAGACGGAGCGAGGAATATGCTCTTCGGCCCGGTCCTCAGAACCGGATGCGGATCCCGGCCTGCAGGCTGAAGCCGCTGAGGTCGATCTTCGGCTCGGTGTAGACCTTATCCGGCGGGAAGGACGTGGGCGGGGTCTCCTCGACGGTGAACAGGCTATAGGATCCTTCGGCGAATGTGAATGTCGCCAGGTAGATCTTGCCTTCGGTCAGATCCGGAGGATTCCCGCTGCTGTCCCGGTACGAGCCCGTGGCCGTCTCGAAGTTCTTGAAGCGGGCGTAGCGGCCGAGGCCCTCGATGAAAAATCCCATCTTCGGCGAGACCATGTATTCGAACCCCAAACTGCCCTGGAAGCCCAGGTTGGCGAAGCTGCTGCGCTGGGCATTGATGGACATCTCCGACCAATCCGATTCTGTGAACTCGATCCGCTGGGTCGCGTCGAACTTGAGCGCGGCGTAGTAGGCCGCGCCGGCGTCGGCGGTCAGGTTCAGCTTGCCGCCCAGGGGAAAGCTCAGGAACACGCCGAGCCGGATCGGGACGGCGCTCAGCGTCGCCGTCGCCGGGAGATCGATGGACTCAATTTCGGAGAATGTCGCCAGGTAGATCTTGCCTTCGGTCAGATCCGGAGGATTCCCGCTGCTGTCCCGGTACGAGCCCGTGGCCGTCTCGAAGTTCTTGAAGCGGGCGTAGCGGC
>JAWOHF010000173.1:0-5557 GCA_046496285.1 Candidatus Aminicenantota bacterium | reverse complement strand
TCGCGCTTGCGATAGGACGCGATGGCGTGATCCAGGGCCGACGCATCGAAGTCGGGCCACAAGGTATCGGTGAAATGCAGTTCGGTGTAAGCGAGTTGCCACAGCAGGAAATTGCTGATGCGCTGCTCACCCCCGGTGCGGATGAAAAGATCCGGCTCGGGACAATCGGCCAGCGAAAGATGGCGCCTCAGGGAAGATCCGTTTCCTTATCCTGGCCGCCGTCCTGGGCCTGGTCCTGATGAGCGGCGCCGTCGCGCTTCAGCAGACGGCCGGCGAGCTGTTCGAGAAAGCTTTATACGTCGAGGAAGGCCAGGGCGACCTGCAGAAGGCCATCGGGCTCTACCAGGACATCGTCAAGAAGTTCCCGGGCGAGCGGGAGATCGCCGCCAAGTCGCAGCTCCATATCGGGCTCTGCTACGAGAAGCTCGGGCTCAAGGAGGCCGAAAAGGCCTTCCAGAAAGTCGTCAGCGATTTCCCCGACCAGAAGGGAGCGGTCGATCTGGCGCGGGAAAGGCTCTCTCTCCTGTTGCGCGCCCGGGCGGCCCTCGAGAAGAGCGCCGGCGAAACGAGGGTTCGGAAAGTCTGGGATGAAGCCATCGACACCTTTTTCACGGGCGCGCCCTCCCCGGACGGGAGATACCTGACCTATGTCGATTGGGAGAACTATGCCAATTTAGGAGTCCGCGATCTTTCCGCCGGGAACAACCGGATTCTCACCAATAACGCCTCTTGGGAGAGCGGCGAGATGGCCTACCAATCCGTCTTTTCCCCGGACGGTTCCCGGATCGCTTTTTCCTGGCAAATGACAAATGGACCCGTCCAGATGAGAACCGTCAATCTCGACGGATCCGGTCTGCGCACCCTGAATGATGGAAAGAACTTGAGATTCCAGGCCCCGGCGTCCTGGTCGAGCGATGGGAAAAGTCTTGTCGTGGTCCAGGTCGCCCCGGATCAAAAATTGGCCATCGCCCTGATGTCAGTCGAGGACGGCTCGGTTCAGCCAGTCAAGTCTTTGGCTCCCCGCTCCACATCCCCATCTTCGATCAAGGCTTTTCTTTCTCCTGACGGGCGCAGCATCGTCTACAACTACCCCCCAATGCCGGATTCCCCGAGCTCCGATATCTTCCTTGTGAGCGCCGAAGGCAGTCTCCATCTCCCTCTCGTCGAACATCCGGCTGATGACTCCGTGCTTGGCTGGTCCCCGGACGGGACGAGGATCGTGTTCAAGAGCAACCGCTCCGGGAGCGCGGGCCTCTGGTCGATCGAGGTCGCCGCGGGGAGGCCGCGGGGCGACCCCCAAATGTTGCGCTCGGATGTGGGGGACATTTCCGCCATGGGCCTGACCCGGGACGGTTCCCTCCTATTCGGACAAAAGTCGGGGTGGAGCGACACCTTCGTCGCTGAAATGGACCCGGATTCGGGGAACATCGTCTCCGAGCCCGTCATGATCATCCGCCAGAACGAAGGATCGAATTCCGCTCCCGACTGGTCGCCCGACGGCCAAGCTCTCGCCTGCCGGACCCAGGAAGGGCTGCTCGTCCACGATCTCCGGACGAACCAGACGAGAAAGCTGGCGACGAAAGGCGTCGGGAGCCTGAATTTCCATTATCTCCGTTGGTCGCCCGACGGCCTGAGGATCCACGGAGTCGGAGTTGACGAAAAGGGCAAGTGGGGAGCCTTGTACGCCATCGATGCCCGGACGGGGGAGTCGAAGATCATCGCTCGCTCCGATGAAGGAGGATTTCTCTTTGCGTTCGATTGGGCCCCCGACGGGAAGAGCCTCTACTTCGTCAGGCGGGACGAGATCGGACGCCGCCGCCGGATCGTGAGGCACGATACCGCATCTGGCGCGGAGGAGGAGATCTATGGCCTGAGGGATTCCGCCATCTACGGACTCGCCATCTCCCCGGACGGCAGCCAGATCGCCTTCGCCACCGATGGGGAAGTGAGAGTCATGCCGTCAGAAGGGGGAGAAGCCCGGGATCTCGCGAAAGCCAAGGACTTTCGCTCTCTGGCTTGGACGATGGACGGGAAATACGTCCTCTACACCAAGCTTCGCGAGGGCGGAAAGGAGATGTATGACCTATGGCGTGTTCCCGCGGCGGGAGGCGAGCCGGAAAAGCTCGATCTGGGAATGCGCCGGCTGATGCACATCAAGATCCATCCCGACGGGCGACGCATCGCTTTCACGGCGAGCCAGAAACCCAGCAAGTCCGAGGTCTGGATCATGGAGAATTTCCTGCCGGCGGCGCCTGAGGCCTCCGGGACGTCCACGGAAAAGGACTCGAGGGAATTCACCATGCGCCGGGTCTACGACGAAGGGCTTGAATGGGGCAACGCCCTATCATCCGACGGCCGGTACCTTGTCTATACGGATTGGGCCACGGGCGATATGGCCGTTGTCGATGTCGTGACGAAGGACAGCCGCCGGCTGACGAACAAGAACCAGCCGTTTTCGAAGTCCTCTGAGATGGGGGAGACAAGCGCCTTCTCCCCCGACGACCGGCTGATCGCCTACGGCTGGCACAACAAAGATAAAACCCCGGAGCTCCGGGTCCTCGGATTCGACGGGTCGAACATGCGCGTTCTTTACCGAGACGAGCGGGCCCTTTGGATCCGGCCCCACGAGTGGACACCGGACGGGAAATTCATCTTGAGCCTGGTCATGGGGAAAGATGAGACCTCGGATATCGCTCTGATCTCTGCGGCCGACGGGAACGTCCGCGTCCTGAAAAAAGTCCAGGCAAAGGATCCCGAATTAGACCTGTCCCCGGATGGGCGCTTCATCCTCTGTTCGATGTCCCCGGACCCGAAGTCGGCAAAACGCGACATCTACATCATGAAGGCCGACGGCGGCGGGTTCGGCCCGCTCGTGGAACATGCCTCGGATGATTTTTCCCTCGGATGGGCGCCGGACGGCCGGAACGTCATTTTCGCCAGCGACCGGACAGGAGCCTACGGGCTTTGGAGCATCCGAGTCTCCGAAGGGCTGGCCGAGGGGCATCCTGCTCTCCTCAGGGCCGGATTCAACAGTGCGAACCCGGTCAGGCTGACTCCGGACGGCATCCTCTACTATGTTCAAGGCTCAATGGTTTCCGATGTATTCACGGCTGCAATAGATCCGGACACCGGCAAGGTCCGGGGAGAACCGGAAGCGGTCAAGGCCCGCTTCTCGGGGGCCAATGCGGCGCCGGACTGGTCTCGCGACGGCACGCGTCTCGCTTATCGCACCAATCCGGGCGGCATGGGCGTCTATTCCGTGCCGGCCATGATCTCGGTCCTGGACATGCGAACCGGCGAGGAGCGGCAGGTCGCGCCGGCCATCGATTCGATCGATCCGAACGACGGGCCGCGGTGGGCGCCGGACGGCCGTTCGGTCCTGGTCGTCGGACGACGGGGAGAGGAAAAAGGCGTCTATCGAGTCGATATCGCCAGCGGCGCCGCGATCCCATTGGTGATTACGCCCCGGGATCAGTACATCCTGCACGCCGTGTGGTCGCCCGACGGAAAGAGCCTTTTCTATCCTCAGGGAAACCCGGTGCGGATACTCCGGCACGATCTGGGAACGGGAGAAGTCAAGGAGCTTGCCCAAGCGCCGGGGCCCGCAGGTATCCCCCACGTCGCCCTCTCGCCCGACGGGAAGCTCTTGGCCTTCACGGCTTGGTTCGGCGAGGACGAAAGGTGCAACATCGTCATCGTTCCATCGAACGGAGGGGCCATCCGCACGATATTCCGGGGCGAGCCCTGGGAGATGATCCCTTCACTGAACTGGACAGCCGACGGGGGCAGCCTTTGGTTCGAAAGGTCTATACCTTCCAAAGACCCGAACGTGACCCGCAGGCACGAGTTCTGGCGGGTTTCTCCCGACGGCGAAAATCCCGGAAAATTGGAGCTCGCCATCACCGGCGGCAAGGTCAGGCTTCATCCTGATGGCAGCAGGATCGCCTTTTGGAACGGGCGCGGCCGCATGGATCTCTGGGCCCTGGAAAATTTCCTGCCCGCGGGGAAAAGATAGGGTGAGAAAAAGGTCCCTTTCACCAAATCAACACAATCTCTTTACATTTCCGTGACACATGCCGGCCCCGGCCGGATTATATTGATATCGCAATGAGTAGGGAGCCCGGTCGCGGGGGGGATCAGCGGAAGGAGGGGGGATGATGGATATCCTGACTGCCGTCGAGCCGGGGGTCGCCCCGGCCGATCTTCTGATCGGGCTCGTCTATGTCATCCTCAAGATCCTGGCTTACGGGGCCATAGGGATCGCCCTGGTCGGTGTCGTCACGACCTGCTGGTGCTGCCTGTTCGAATGCCGGAGATGTAGGGGATCGTCTGGGGACCTTCGGGCATGACGCAGATGGACGCGCCGCGCCCGTACTTGCCGAGCAGCTCCACCACGGTATCCTCGATCCTCCGGCAGGGCTCGAGGAGGGCCCCGCGGATCTGGTCATCGGTCAGTCCGTCCGACCTGACATGGACATCGGCCTTGAGCTGAACGAGGGCCTGAATGTGCGCCTGCCACTGGTCCTGTTCGAGGAAGCCGGGCGCGCTGATCCTATCGAGAAGCTCCCGCGGGCTCTTCGCTTCCCTCAGCAGCTTCCCGTAAAGCCCGTGCTCGGGGATGCCGTCCCAGCAGCTTGCCGCGATGATGATGGCCCCGCCCTGCCTGACGACCGGCTCGGCCGCTCTCATGCCTTTGACCGCTTGATAGAGATTGAGGTCGAGCGGATGGCCTGAATTGGTCGTGATCACGATGTCGAACGGCCGCGGCACGGGGACCATCGCCGAGCGCCTGACGAACTTGCACCCGGCGGCGTGGGCCTCGTCCAACCCGCCCGCGAAAACCCCGGTCACGGACTTGTCGCGGTTGAGGGTCACGTTGAGAAGGAAAAGGCTCCCCGCCTGCCCGGCCACCTCACGGATCTCCTCCCAGATGGGATTGCCGTGCGTGACCCCCCAGATCGCCTTCGGGTGCCCGACCATCCCGGCGTCGTGGTTGCCGAGCACGGTCCTCTGCCCGGCCATGCCCGGCATGACGGCCTTGCCCCCGCCCGAGAAGCCGGCGAAAAGATGCGGCTCGATGAACCCCGTCAGGACCTTGAGGTCGCAGGCCATGAGCTCGGCGTTGAGCCAGGTCTCGTGGCCCTTCGAGGTCACCCCGACCCGGACCTGAGTGGCCGGGTCGAACGAGTCGTTCTGGACGACGCGCCGGCTCTCGAAGATCCGGTCCCCGACCATGGCCCGCAGCTCGGCCTCCGTGTTGGGCCGGTGGGTTCCCAGGGCGTTGAAAAGCGTCACCTCGACGCCCGGCACCGCATCCATCACCTCGAGCACGGCCCCGAGCAGAAGCGGGTTCGGGGCCGGCCGGGTGATGTCGCTGAAAACGACGCCGACGCGCATGCCGGGCCGCACGAGGTCGCCGAGGGGCGGCGATCCGATGGGCCTCTTCAGTGCCTCCCGCACCGCGGCCGACGCGCCGGGCAGGGCCGGGACGAACACCGGCTCGACGACCGTGACGTTCAGGGCATCGTCGAGCTCGAGCGGCAACCCGTCCTTGCCG
>JAWOHF010000150.1:0-4830 GCA_046496285.1 Candidatus Aminicenantota bacterium | reverse complement strand
CAGATGCCCCGTTCCGCTCCTGTCAACAACTTTTTCAAAGAGATCACTCCTAAAAAACCGTATAATCATGATGACAAAGAAAAGAACGGGAAGCTTCGCTTCCCTCAAGATGCTCCTGGCAGTTCCTCTTGCCCTGGGCGATGAACGAGCTCGACAAGGCCGCGGCCGAGGTCAAAGGGCTGGACCTCGAGGGATTCGACGTCCGGCTTCTCCTGCCGGCCCCCATCCCGAAGGTCGAGGATTTCCTCCGGCGGCGGCTGGAAAGTTCGGTTCGGGCGGAGGCTCTCAACGTCGAAACGACCGATCTCAAGTCGGGCCCGAAGGTGTTCGAGAAGGAGCGGACGTTCTCCTGGGAGGGCGACGACGCCCTGGCCCTGGTCGCGGAAAAGGTCCGCGGGCTCGGGGAGGCGGGCGCCCCGGGCCTCCCGCTCAAGGTCAGCCTGGGGCTCAGCGAGTCGCCCCCGGTCCGCAGGAGACTGGAACGGGAGGTCGAGGGAATCCTCCGGGCCGCCGGTCAGGCCGAACCGCTTGTGGAAGTCCTCTCGGCCTACAAGCCGGGCTTCTTCTGGTTGACCGAGAAAGTCGTCCCCGCGCTCAAAGAGCGCCGGGTCCGCCGTCTCGTCATCCGCTTCGCCCGGGAGGAGGTGGACATCACCCGGCCCCGGAGGACCTATTCCGAGCCGAGCCGCTGGCTCCAGGAGCTCTACCCGGTCGACGAGATCATCTCCCGCGAGCTGGGCGTCCCTCTCGACGCGATCGAGTTCGAAGCCAAAGGCCCCGGCGGGCCCGTCTACGAGGTCCTCGCTTTCGACGAACAGGGCGGGCCCCTTTTGGAAGAACACTTCTCCCCCCGGGTCAGGGAGATCCCCCTTCTGAACGTCCTGCCCGAGTGGGGCACGGCCAAGGTGACCTGCGGCTGGCTGCGGATCGAAGCCGGGGGGGCCGTCGTTCACGAATCTCTCCTCGAAACGGACCTGGAGAAGATCTGGGGTTTCTACCAGGAGGAGGTCCTGAAGCCGGTCGTCGCCCACGTCCGGCAGAAGACGGGCGGGGAGCCGGTGTTCTCGAAGCAGCCCTATTTCAAAAGGCTCCTCGTCGACGTCCGGGCCAGCGAGCCGGACTACAAGCTCGGTCTCGACGAGGAGATCGTCAGCTCTCTCGAAGCCCTTCACGACGAGATCTATTTCGACACCCTCGACCTCTTGAGAGGGATCACCCGCTTCGATCCCGAGGACAAAGAGCTCCCGGAAGACACCTCGCGGTCGTCGGCTCCGGGGAACATCCTTCCCGTCATGCATCCGTCCCTGGAAGGCGGTCCAGCCAGGATCAAGGTCGTCTTCGAGGACGCCCCGGCTCCGTCGCCCCGGATGACCGTCCGCTGGAAAGAGAGAGGCCGGGAGGAGGTCACCCGGCAGGCCGTCTTCCCCAAGCTCTCGCCGAAGGGGCTGCGGCTACCCGAGCTCGTCTACAACTCTGGAAAAAGACACATCGAGTCCCTGGTGATCGAGACGGAATGGGACCAGGAAGCCGACTACCTGGCCCTCATCGAGGTGATCGCCGCCTGGCGCAAGCTGACCGAGGCCGGAGTCCTGGAGGACGGCTTCGATCTCCCGAAGCTGCGCCGTATCTCGGCCCGCCTCCGTCAGGGGGACCGGGAAAAAGAGGAGCCCCTCGCGGTCTCCTTGACCTCCCGGGCGGCAAAGGCCGCCGTCCCGCCGGGCGGGCCCCGGCCCGTCCCGGAAGGAGCCGTCGTGACCATGCGCGAGATCATCTCGCCGGCCATGTGCGAGGATATCGTCGAGCGCCTGTCCGGGCTCGACCTCATCCGCAGCTACGTCGGCGGAAAGTCCTACGAAGGACGGGACGTCCCCGTCCTGGAACTGTATCTCCCCCTCGGTCGATACGTCTCCAAGCCGCGCCTCATCACCTTCAAGCCGACCCTCCAGGTCACCGCCCGCCAGCACGCCAACGAGGTCTCGGCGACCAACTATCTTCTCCGTTTCGCCGAGCTGACGGCCCGGGACCCCGCCTACCGGGAAGCCCTTCGGAAGATGAGCTTCGTCTTCCAGCCTCTGGAGAATCCTGACGGCGCCGAGCTGGCCGCCGAGCTCCAGAAGATCTCGCCGTTTCACAGTCTTCACGCCGGGCGCTACGGGGCCCTGGGCGTGGACATCGGCTACCAGGCCGGTTCCAAGGCGGTCCTGCCGGAGGCCGCGGTCCGGACGAACCTGTACGAGAAGTGGCTCCCGGACATCTTCCTCAACCTTCACGGCTATCCGTCGCACGAATGGGTCCAGCCTTTCTCGAACTACACCCCTTACCTTTTCCGGGATTACTGGATCCCCCGGGGCTGGTTCACCTACTTCCGCTCGCTGTCCCTGCCGATCTACGCGAAGCACCGGGAGGAAGCGCAGGCCCTGATGGGCCTGATCGTCGAGGAGATCCAGGCCGACGAACGGTTCAGCGGGTCGAACCGGAAGTTCTACGACCGGTACGAGCGCTGGGCCGGGCGCTGGGCCCCCCACATGAACGCCCTCGAGATGACCGGCGGAGTCAACATCTACGCCCAGCGGCGGGGGCCGACCGAAGCCCGGCTGACGGCCAGGGCCCAGACGACCTTCGTCGAGCAGACGCCCGAGGTCATGGACGAGACGGCCACCGGCGACTGGCTGGAATTCCTCTGCGAGCAGGGACTCGCCTACCTCCGGGCCCATGTCAAATACTTGGATCGGACCAAGTACGAGACCGTCCGTATCGAAGAGGAGGTCCGGGACCGGGTCCGGCTGACCTTCGTCCGGGGCCGGCCGGGCGATTCGGCGAGAACGGAATGAGCGCCAAAGGCGCCGGGTTGTCCCGGGCCCGGGAAATTGATAAGATGAGGGGCGCCGCCGGGGAGCGGGGCAACGCAGCGATGGAAGCCCAGACGAACCTGCTGATCATTTCCGACGATTTCTCGCTCTACGAGACCGTCAAGAAAACCCCGGCGGGCGTCGACGTCAGCGTCTACTTCTCCCAGACCGACGACGACTATCTGGCCGTCGTCCGGGACCACGGCATCCGGGTGGCCCTCGTCGACTCCGGGGATTCCCTGGCCGGAGCCCTTCTCATCCTGAAAAAACTCAAGAAATTCGACGCCCTGATCGACGTCCTCGTCGGAGGCGAGTCGCCTGGCGCCGAGGCCGTCGAGGACATCATCCACGCGGGGGCGACGGACTTCATCGCCCGCCCCTACCAGGGCGACATCCTCCAGGACGTCCTCCGGCGGATCTCCCGAAAGCGCACCCTCCGGCGCGAGACCCACAAGCTCGAGAAGAAGCTCGAGCGCAAGTACGTCTTCGAGGGCCTCATCAGCCGGAACCCCTATATGCTCGAGGTCTTCGGCCTGATCGAGAACATCGCCAAGTACTTCACCAGCGTCCTCGTCACCGGGGAGACCGGCACGGGCAAAGAGGTCGTCGCCCGGGCCATCCACGCCCTGAGCCCGTTCAAGGATAGACCGCTGGTCATCTGCGACTGCGCCGCGATCCCGGAGAACCTCTTCGAGTCCGAGCTCTTCGGCTACAAGAAGGGCGCGTTCACCGGGGCCGACAAGGACAAGGACGGCCTGTTCGAGGAGGCCGACGGCGGGGTCATATTCCTCGACGAGATCGCCGAGGTCCCCGTCGCCGTCCAGGCCAAGCTCCTCCGGGTCCTCGAGAGCCATCAATTCCGGCCGCTGGGGGCGAACGAGAACACCGGGGTCGAGGTCCGCGTCATGGCGGCCACCAACCGGGACCTGGCGGAGAGGGTCCGGGCCGGGGCCTTCCGGGAGGATCTTTTCCATCGCTTGAACAAGGTCACCATCGAGCTCTCCCCTCTCCGCGAGCGCCCGGAGGACATCCCCCTCCTGGCCCGGCATTTCCTCCAAGGGGCCAACAAGCGGTTCGGCAAAAGCGTCCGGGGCGTCTCGCGCGAGGTCCAGAAGCTGTTCCTCAAGTACAACTGGCCCGGCAACGTCCGGGAGCTGGCCAACGTCCTGGAAAGCGCGGCCATGCTCTGCAAGAAGGAATTCATCGACGTCGGCAACCTGCCGAAATACCTCCGCGATTTCATCCCCCCCGAGGGGGCCATGGCCTTCGCCGGCAGGGACCACCTCTCCACGCTCGACGACCTGGAGAGGGACTATATCATCTATCTTCTGAAAGTCACGAAGAGGAACATCCGCCAGACCGCCAAGATCCTCGGCATCTCGCGGACGACCCTCTACAACAAGCTCGCCAAGTACAAGGTTTCCGGCTGACCGGGCGGGGAAACGGCGCCGAGGCGGAGGCGGCGGGAGGCGCCGGCCGATCTCAGGAAGGACGCGCCCCGCTCGTCTTTCTCGAGGCCTTGTCCTCGTACATCAGCTTATCCGCCAGCGCCAGCAGTACCTGGACGGAACACGGCTTGTCCGGATCATAGAGGGTGACCCCCAGGCTCAGGGACAGCGTATACGGCCGCTCTTTCCGGGCATTGCGGGCGGCCAGCTTGTCCCGGACCCTCCTGGACAAGGCCGCAGGCTTCCAGTCCGAGGCGTCGATGGCCAGGACGGCGAACTCGTCCCCTCCGATGCGGGCGATGATGTCGGATTCCCGGAAGGCGTCCCGGAGAGCGTCGGCCGCTTCGGCCAGGGCCCGGTCCCCCTCGTCGTGCCCCATCGAGTCGTTGATCTTCTTCAGGTCGTCGAGGTCGACGACTGTATGCGGTGCTGCTCATGCGTCTGCGCCAATCGATGCCCGTCCTTGCCGGCAAGGACGACGGCGATCCGACCGACCGGGCATGTACGTTGTCGGAGTTGATCGAGAACTGGCT
>JAWOHF010000084.1:0-10572 GCA_046496285.1 Candidatus Aminicenantota bacterium | reverse complement strand
GCCACGGCCGCGGCCGCCGAGCCCGTGCCCGAGGCCAGCGTCTCTCCCACCCCCCGCTCCCAGAAACGGACCTCGATCTCGTCGCGGCCGGCGACGCGGACGAATTCGACATTGGTCCGGCGGGGGAAGAAAGGGTGGGTCTCGATCCCGGAGCCGAGCTGATGCCGTTCGACGCGGCCCGGAAGCTCATTGAAAAAAAGGGAGCAGTGCGGGTTGCCTATGGAGACCGACGTCACCGGATGGACCGCCCGGCCGATCCGGAGAGGGTAGTCGACGACCCTGTCGTGTTCCCGCCCGTCGTCGAAAGGGATGTCTTTCGAGGCTAGGAGGGGGGCGCCGAGTCCGGCCTTGACCTCGTAAGACGCTCCGTGCGACGAAACGACCACGCAGGGCCGGTCGCCGGCCGCCGTCCGGAACAGGACCTCGACCGGGGCCGGCTTTCCGGACCGGGCCAGGAACGCCGCGGCGCAGCGCAGGCCGTTGCCCGAGATCTCCGCCTCGGATCCGTCGGTGTTGAAGATCCGGAAGGGGACCACGGGCGGAGGGCCCGCCTCGGTCCCGAGAAGGATGAGGCCGTCCGCGCCGACACCCGTGTGCCGATCACAGATCCTGCGGGCCAGGTCGTCCAGCGCGCCGATGTCCGGCCCGGCCACCGGGCCGACGATCAGGAAGTCGTTGCCGAGCGCGTGGAGCTTGGCGAACCGCATCAGCGGACTTTGACCGTGACGATGAAGTCCTGGGTCCGGCTCTCGGCCTCCTGGCGGATGAGGAGGATGATCTCCTCGCCGCTCTCCGTCCCCTTGAGGATGGTCTCGAAATCCCGGACCGTGACGACCCTCTTGCGGTTGACTTCGATGATGATCATGCCCGGCCTCAAGCCTTGGCGGGCCGCTTCGCTCGAAGGCCGGACCTCGGTGATCAGCAGGCCTTCGGTCGTCCGCAGGCCGTAGCGGCGGGCGGTCGGCGCGGACAGGGCCACGATCGATATGCCGATGTCCTTCTGCGGGGCGATGGCCTCGGCTTTTTCGGCTTCGGGCTCGAGCTCGTCGACGACCGCCGTCATTTTCATTTCCTTGCCGTCCCGGACGACGGTCAAGTCGACCTTTGTGCCGGGCATGATGTCGGCGATCTTGAACCTCAGGGCGTCCCCGCTCTTGACGGCCTCGCCGTCGACGTGGGTGATGACGTCGTACTGCTGGAGGCCGGCCTTCTCGGCCGGGGAGCCCGGCTCGACCGTGTTGACCACGGCGCCGGACGTGGACTTGAGCTTCCACTGCTTGGCCATGCCGGACGTGAGGTCGCGGATGGTCACCCCGAGCCGGCCGCGGACGACCCGGCCCTTCTCCTTGAGCTGGACGACGACCTTCTTGGCGATGCTGGAGGGGATGGCGAAACCGATGCCGATGTTGCCGGCGTAGCCCGAAGTGAGGATATTGGAGTTGATGCCGATGACCTCGCCCTTCATGTTGATCAGCGGGCCGCCGCTGTTGCCGCGGTTGATGGCCGCGTCGGTCTGGATGAAGTCCTGGTAGCTCTGGGTGTCGATCTGGCGGCCCTTGTAGCTGACGATGCCGGCCGTGACCGTGTGCTCCATGCCCAGCGGGTTGCCGATGGCCAGGACCCATTCCCCGACCTTGACCAGGCCCGAGTCGCCGAACTCGGCGAAGGGCAGGCCCTTGGCCTCGATCTTCAGCAGAGCCAGGTCCGTGCCCGGGTCCGTGCCGACGATCTTAGCTTCGTATTCGTCGCCCTGAATGGTGCTGATGGTGACCTTGACGGTCTTGTCCTTTTCGACCAGATGGTTGTTGGTCAGGATGTAGCCGTCCGGGGAGATGAAAAAGCCCGTGCCGCCGACCTGGACGGTGTCGCTCTCGGGCCGGGGCTGCTGCCGGGGGCGGCCGAAGAAGCGGTCGAAAAAGTCGTCACCGAAGGGCCATTCGTCCTGGAACCCGAACGTCCGGGAAGCCTCCCGACGCTCGGCCTCGATGCGGACGACCGCGGGCCCCATCTTCTCGGCGATGGTCACGAAATCCAGGGTCATCTTCTCCTGGGGCGCGGAAGATGCGAAAAGGTTGGGGGACAGGTCCGCTGCCGGCGCCTTGGCGAAGACGTCCGCCCTCAACGGCTCTTTCTCGGGATTATGAAGGAACAGATAGCCCGCGACGACTAGGCCGAGGGCGAAGCCCGACAAAGCGATTCCGGCGTATTTCTTCATGGATGACCTCCGCTGCTTGAGATTAAAAAATACCATATTGCCGCTGAAAATTCAATTTGGCCCAACCCTTTACCAAACCCTCCCGGGGCGGCGAAAGTTGCATTTCCCGCCCGCCGGGGCTATCATGGCCCCCCATGACCCGCAAGCTCGAACGCGGTGCCCTCGTGGTCCTCGAGGGCATCGACGGCTCCGGAAAGACGACCCAAGCCCGGGCCCTTCTCAGGCGGCTCAGGCGAAGGGGATACCCGGCCGCATTTTTCCGCGAGCCCACCCGGGGCCGCTGGGGGCGGGAGATCAAGCGTCTGGCCGCGCGGGCCGACTCCCTGACGCCCGAGCAGGAGCTGGACCTGTTCGTCAGGGACCGCCGGGAGAACGTGGAGAGGAACCTCCGGCCGGCCCTCGAAGCGGGCCGGATCGTCGTCCTGGACAGGTACTACTTCTCGACCATCGCCTACCAGGGGGCCAAGGGCATCGATACGCGGCGCATCCGCCGGATGAACGAGTCCTTCGCCGTCCCCCCGGACCTGGTCGTCGTTCTGGACGTCGATCCCGGGCAGGGGCTGGCCCGCATCGAGGGCCGGAGAACGCGGGACGAGCTCTTCGAGCGCGAGGATTACCTCGTCCGGGTCGCGGAGATCTTCCGCGGCCTCAGAGGGCGGGCGTTCGTCCATCTCGACGGCCGGGCGGACCGCCGAGAGGTCGCCCGGGCCATCTGGGGGCATGTCCAAAAGCTCCTCCCGCCCCGCCCTTAGCCGGGGTGCCTCCGTCCCGTTTTTGTCTTTTCGGCCTCCTTTTGCTATGATGAAATCCGTGGAAAACAACAACCCTCCGCCTGTCGAGCCCGGTTTTCCTCCCCGGAAATTCAAGCTCCCTTCGATCCGTATCCCGTCCGTCAGGATCCGGATCAAGAAGATGGAGAAAGGCAAGCTCCTCAAGATCTTCCTGCTGCTCGTTTTTCTGGGCCTGGCGGCTTTCCTGGGGGGCATCTACGGCTCCTACCGGACGATCATCAACGACCTGCCGCCGGTCACCGACATCGAGAGCTTCCGCCCCAAGCTGATCACGACCCTCTACACGGAGTCGGGAGAGGTCCTCAAGGAGTTCGCCCGGGAGCGGCGGGTGGAAGTGTCGTTCGATCAGCTTCCCGACCGCCTTGTCCAGGCCATCGTGGCCACTGAGGACCAGAGCTTCTTCCGTCACAGCGGAGTGGCCATGAGAGGCATCCTGAGGGCCGTCATGGCCGACGTGGCCAAGGTCCTCAGGGGCCGTCGGCCCGAAGGGGGAAGCACGATCACCCAGCAACTGGCCCGCTCGCTTTTCCTCCATCGGGAGGTCAGCCTGCGCCGCAAGCTCAAAGAGCTGTTCCTGTCCGTCCAGATCGAGAAGACCTACTCCAAGCAGGACATCCTGACGATGTACTGCAACCATTTCTACCTCGGCCATGGGGCCTACGGGGTCGAAACGGCCTCGAACCTCTTCTTCGGCAAGAGCGTCAGCGACTTGACCCTGGAGGAAGCGGCCCTCATCGCCGGGATATTCCGGGGGCCGTCCCTCTATTCGCCCTACACGAACCAGCGGGGCACGACGGCCCGCCGGAACCTGGTCCTCAACCGGATGACGGCGGAGGGCTACATCACGAAGGCCGAAGGCGAGGCGGCCAAGGCGACGCCGCTCAACGTCCTCCCGCTGCGGGGGACGAGCGCCGAGTTCGGGGCTTACTTCTTCGAAGAGGTCCGGAAATACCTCGAGAGGAACTATGGCAGCGACGCCCTCTACGGGGGCGGCCTCAAGGTCACCACGACCCTCGACCCGATCCTCCAGAAATACGCCGAACGGGCCCTCCGCAAGGGTCTCCGGGACATCGAGAACCAGAAGGACGGCTGGCGGGCCGATAAAAGGAACCTCCTGGCCGAGGACAAGACCGACCTCGAGTCGGAATGGCTCGAGGCCTGGGAAAACCCGTTCCTCGAGACCGATGAGGTTTACGACGCTATCGTCTTGTCGGCCGCCCGCAACGAGGCCGTTGTCCGGATCAAGACCTACACGGGGACGATGACCGCCCAGGACATCGCCTGGACGAAAGCCGGCCGCCTGGACGCCATTCTCGAGCGCGGCGATGTCGTTCAGGTGCGCATCACCCGCATCGACGAGGACGCCAAGCAAGCCCAGGTCTCTCTCGATCAGAAGCCCGTCCGCAACGGCGGCTTCCTGGCCATCGACCCCCAGACCGGGCAGATCAAGGCCATGGCCGGCGGGTACTCGTTCAAAGACAGTCAATACAACCGGGCCGTCCAGGCCCCGCGCCAGACGGGCTCGGCCATCAAGCCGTTCCTCTACACGGCCGCGCTCGAACACGGGTTCACCCCGGCCAGCATCCTCATCGACGAGCCGGTGACCTTCATCGACCGCTGGAACGGCGAGCCCTGGTCGCCGAAGAACTACGACCGCCGCTACAAGGGGGCGGTGACCCTTCGAAAGGGCCTCGAGGAATCGCGGAACGTCGTCACGGCCCGGCTCCTGGACTTCATTTCTCCGCAGGTCGGCGTCGATTACTGCCGGAGGTTCGGCATCACGTCCCCTCTCTACCCCTATCTGTCCCTGAGCTTAGGCACGTTCGAAGTGACCCTGGCCGAGCTCGTCTCCGCGTTCTCGACCTTCCCCAACAAGGGGGTTCGTTTCAAGCCCTATTTCATCACCCGGATCGAGGACAAGGACGGCAACATTCTCGAAGAGGTCCGCGTGGAGTCCGAGGAGGTCATCTCGCCCCAGACGGCTTTCATGATGACCTACCTGATGAGAGGCGCCGTCGAAGCCGAAACCGGGACGGCCCGGGCCCTCAAGGCCCTCGACTGGCCGCTGGCCGGCAAGACGGGCACGACCGATCGCTACTCGGACGCCTGGTTCATCGGGTTCTCGCCGGAGCTCTGCGCGGGCGTTTGGGTCGGTCACGACAAGCAGGTCACGCTCGGCGAGAGGCAGAGCGGGGGCGCGGTCGCCCTGCCGATCTGGCGGGACTTCTTCGCCAGGGTCATCGACGACAAGAGGCGCCTGGCCGCCTCCGAAGGGGTCGAGCTCGTGCCGGAGGACTTCGAGGTCCCCCCGAACCTGGTCTTTGTCGAGATCGACCGCAAGACCGGGCTGCTGACGACGCCCGTCTGCCGCTATCCGTTCCTGGAGGTCTTCTTTCCCGGCACGGAGCCCGGCCGGTACTGCACGCTGGCCGACCATATGCGCATCCTGGATTACTACGTCGCCGACACCATCATCGACGAGAATTAGGAAGTTCTTCCCCCTTTTCCGAGGGTTCTTTGTTTTGTGTTTTGCCGATAGATATCCCCCTTAGCCCCCCAGACCCCCGGGAACCTGTCCCGACGGTTCCCCCGTCGGCTGAAGCCGGCGGGACCCCTTCCGCTATGGGGGTCTGCAGGGGGACATCTATCGCCATGCCTCGATTTCATAACCCCCGGAAACGAGGGAAGAACCAATAATAAAAAGGGAGCGTCCCTTCCTCACCGGCTCGATAAGGAGGGACGCCCCCGTATTGGAAAGGGATCGCTATTTCTTCCGTACGCTGCCGCCGCCCCCGCTGCTCCGGGAACCCGACGAACTGCCGCGGGATCCCGAGGAAGAGCTGCCGCGGGAGACTGAAGAAGAGCCCCGCGAAGAGCTCGACCGGCCCGAGGACATTCCGGTCCGTGGCTGGGAGCTTCTCGATGAGGACCCGGACGAGCGGACCGACGAGGGCCGGCTCGAGCTTCCGCTCGAGAAGGGCCCCACATAGGATCTGGACCTGGCCGCTCCGCCGTCCCCCGTCACCCTCGGACCTTTGATCGAGGGCGATGAAGGATAGCCGTGGACGGTGCGGGAGCTCGAATATCCGGAAATCGCACCTGATGAGGGGACCTGCCCGTCGTCCTTCTTGACGATCTTGCGCTCGGCGGATCCCGTTGTCTTAGCGGCCCCGGCGGCCTTGCCCTTCTCGGCTTGGCCTCCACCCTTGACCGTCGGTGACCCTCCGGCCGCTGCGCCGCCTTGGGCTGCGGGCTTGGCTTCGCCGCCGCCCGTTCCGCTCGGCTTCCGAATGACCCGCGGCGAGGCTGCCGTCGAGGCCTCCGCCGGGCGGATGGCCTCGCGGCCGACGCCCCGGTCCTTCGTCAGACCGGTCGTGCTTTCGTCCCGGCGGAGAAGGACCTTGTTGCCGTCGATCGGCTGGACAGTGATCTTGGTGCCGGCCGGGCGGACATCGAGGCTCTTGTTGGTCAGGCTCATCTTGTTGAGACCCGTCAGGCTATTGCTGCGAAGGGCATTGGCGGAGACGCTGGGGGCCTTGAGATGGTCCTTGCGGATGACCGTCAGGGCCGTCGACCCGTAGGGATAATAAGGCCCGTAGTAGTTGCCGTAGTAGGCGCCCCCCATGACGATGCCCGGATAGCCCCAATAGCTCAGCGGGGCCCAGGCGTAATAATAGGGATCCCACCACCAGCTGACCCAGGCCGGGCCCCAAACGGCCGTGGGGATCCAGTACCAGCCGAACCCCACCCCCCAGTGCCACCGGCCGTAGTGGAAGGTCGACCAGCCCCAGGGCTCATAGGGCCACCAGGTCCAGCCCGTCAGAGGCAGCCAGGTCCAGCGGCCGTCGTAGTAGGGGCGCCAGTTGTCGTCGACACCGCCGGGGACCCAGACGTTGCCGTAAGGCGGCATGTAGACCCATTCGCCGTGCTCCTGGAGCTCGGCCTCGAAGTCGCCCAGCTCCTCGGGCAGGTAGCTCTTGGCCGCCGCTTTTTGGGCCACCGCGTTCCGGGACTCGTTGAACTTGTCGAATCCGTCATTGGCCACGGCGATAAAGGTGGAAGGCTTGGACAGGAAGCGCCCCTCGGCCACCACCAGCCTCTGGGAGGCCTTGAGAAGGGTCGATCCCCCTTCTCCGGCCGCCTCGATCAGGCCCTCATAGACCTGGATCTCGGTCTCCCGGTTCTCTCGGACGTCGACCCTGTAAATGCCCTTGTCGAGGACGTAGAACGAGGAGTCGGCGGAGTGGAGCTCGATGGCCTTCTCCTTCCTGAGGCTGCCCACGACCAGGTAGATGCTGCCGGACCAGACCCGGATGCGGGCCGATTCGTCGCCCATCTTGGGGAGGTTGAGGACATCGATCTTGGTCTCGCTGTCGAGGCGGATGTAGTTGCCCCTGCCGAAATGGATCTCCGCCCGCCCGTCCGTCGTGCCGATACGGTCGCCCTCGCTGACGGGCATGTTCAGCGCGGCCTCTTCGTAGCCGAGGTCGGAGGCCCTCTGGACGAAGGTCTTCCCGTCGACGAAGCTCACGCGGGCCACCGACTCGTTGGTGTATTTCGTGTCTTGGGCGTAGGCCGCGCCTGCGGCCAGGAAAACGATGATCGCGATAAGTGCCGATCTTTTCATTTTCGTCTCCTTCCGCTATTTATTATAGCAAGAACCATGCCAAACGCCTCCCCTGATGACGGAGAGGGAAGAGGCCCTGCGCTGTCCTGGAAAAGGGACGCTCCTCTTGCCTGGAGGACACTCGGGGTCAGGGTATGTTCCAGGCCTTCCGGAAGGCCCTCAGAGCATACCCGAGCTCGACCCGTGTGGTATCGGAGACGGCCGGTTCCGGAAGCGTGGGGGGGGCCGGCGCCGCCAGGGAGGCCAGGACCTCCCTGACGCCGTCCCTAAGCGTTTCGAGGTTGTAGCCGCCCTCGAGGACGAAGGCCAAGCGGCCGCCGGCCGAACGTTCGGCCATGGCCCGAAGGGCGCCGGCCATCATCCCGAACCCCCGGGACGTCACCGACATGCCGCCCAGGGGGTCGCCGGCGCCGATGTCGAAGCCCGCGCTGACCAGGATGAACTCCGGCTCGAACCGCTCGGCGACCGGCGCCAGGATCTTGGTGAAGGCGTACAGGTAATCGTCGTCGCCCTTGCCGGCCATGAGGGGCACGTTCAGGTTGTACCCGAGGCCCTCGCCGTGGCCCATGTCCCGGACGGGCCCCGAGCCCGGGTAGAGAGGGGCCTGATGGGTCGAGAAGTAGAGGACGTCCCGCCGGGAATAGAACGCGTGCTCGGTGCCGTTGCCGTGGTGGAGGTCCCAGTCGACGACCAGGATGCGGCGGAGGCCGTACTCCCGGACGAGGAATTCGGCGCCGACCGCGACGTTGTTGAGGAAACAGAAGCCCCTGGCCTGCGAGGCCTCCGCGTGGTGGCCGGGCGGCCGGACCGCG
Source organism: Candidatus Aminicenantota bacterium (assembly GCA_046496285.1). Classification (GTDB taxonomy): domain Bacteria; phylum Acidobacteriota; class Aminicenantia; order Aminicenantales; family Saccharicenantaceae; genus RBG-16-66-30. Next base: position 2,127 of record JAWOHF010000084.1, on the reverse strand, counting down.
GCGAAGGCGCCGCGGACCTGGCCCTCCATGATCAGCTCGAGCGACCGGAGGAAGCCCCCGGCCGCGAGGAGCGCCGTTTCGTAGGTTTTAGGCCCCGTCGTCGTGTCGGAGTCGAGGAACACGCTGTCCCGCCCCGCTGTGGACGCGAGGAGGTCGAGGTAGCCGCGCTCGTGGATGGGGAGGAGCTCCTCTCGCGTCGCCGGACGCGGCTCGATGGACAGGAGGGGAGCCGGGGGGTCCTCGGCCACCATCCGGTTGATGACCTCGACCCGCGTGGGCGACTCGACGTGGGCAGCGCCCATGGAGTGGTCCATGTAGCGCCCGTCCGCGACGACGCCCGTTCTCATGGCCTCAGGACTTAGGAAAGAACTTCTCGAGCTCTTCCGGCTTGGGTTTAGGCGTCAGGAGGCTGACGACGAAGAGCGCCCCGAGCGAGGCGATGAGCGCGGGGTAGATCAGCGGGATGCCCCAGGGGTCGCCGTCGGGGGCCGGGATGCCGGGGATCTTGGACAGGATGAAGAAGCCCAGGCAGACGACGGTGCCGGAAATGATCGAGGCCAGCCCGCCGGCCCGGGTCGCCCGCTTCCAGGCCAGGGCGGCGATCAGGGCCGGGGTGATGGCCACGCCGTAGATCGTGTAGGCGAAGAAGCTCATCTCGAGGACCGACTTGAGCTGGGTGGCCAGCAGGAAGGCCACGACGCCGATGGCCACGATCAGGACCTTCTGCAGGGCGACCAGGCCCTTGGGGTCGGCGTCCTTCTTCAGGAACCGCTGGTAGATGTCGCGCATCAGGGTCGTCGAGGGGGACAGGAGATAGTTCATGCCGGTCGAGATGACCACCGCGCAAGCCGCGGCGAGGAGCAGGACCCCGACGGGGAACGGGACGAGCTGTTTGGCGGCCATCAGAACGACCTTGCCGCCGGCCTTGGGGACACTGAGGTCGATCTGGCTCTGGAGCTTGCTGAAGGCGAAGACGGCGATGATGACGACGACGGTCTCGACGAAGATCGTCCCGACCGTCCACCAGGCGACGGCCTTCTTGGCGTCCTTGCCCGACTTGGCGCTGTAGAATTTCTGATACATGCTCTGCACGCCGAGAAGGAGGAACATCGTCGACAGGAAGTAGCCGATGGCCTTGAGCCAGGGATGGGCCCCGAACTGGTTGTTGACCACCGCGAAGTAGCCGGGATCCAGGGCCTCCTTGGCCGCGGGCAGGCCGCCCGCCGCGCCGACGACGAAGGGCACGGCCAGAAGGCAGGCCAGAACGATGATGATGCCGTTCGGCAAGTCCGTGTAGGCGATGGCGACCATGCCGCCGAGGGCCGTGAACAGGATGACGAAAGCGGCGGCGATGAACGTCCCGGTGGCCTCGGAGATCTTGCCGTCCGTGATGACGTTGATGATGAAGCCCCCGGCCACGAACTGGTAGGAGACGATCGACACGAACGACAGGATGAGGGCGATGGCCCCGAAGAGGCGCGCGGCCGGGCCGTAGCGGACCTCGAGGACGTCGCCGACCGTGTACTGGCCGAACGTGTGGATCTTGGCGGCCAGGAAGTAGATGAGGATGATGCCCACCCAGGCCCCAGCGGCCAGCCAGAGGGCCGAGAAGCCCGCCTTGGAGGCGAACTCGGCGCCGCTGATGAACGTCCCAGAGCCGATCCAGGTGCAGATCAGGGTGAAGACCATGACCTGCCACTTGAGGCTCCGGCCGGCGACCATGAACTGTTCCTGGCTCTTGATCCGGCGCGACCGGACGAAGTTCAGGACGGTCAGGGCCAGGAGATAGGCCAGGATGATGATCAGGTAACTGGACATGCTGCCCTCCTTGCTCTCGGTGGCTTTATTCCGGTGAACGGCCGGTTTCCGGGCCGCTCTTTCTTTCGAGCTTGACCGACAGGAGCTTGGTCATGTTGGGGTCGGGCATGGTCGTCCCGTAGATGTAGTCGGCCACTTCCATGGTCTTGTAGTTGCCACCGCCGCGCCCGTGCAGGCTTCCTTGAGCGTTTGATAATTCTCCTCCGCCGCCTTCCGCCCGCGTTCCGGATCGCCACCCGTGCCGAGGCCGCGCAGCAGTTTGGTTTCCAGCGAGATCATTTTTACGGATGGAGCGGTCGTGACCGCCGG
>JAWOHF010000015.1:0-9855 GCA_046496285.1 Candidatus Aminicenantota bacterium | reverse complement strand
CGGGTCTTCGAGCACTTCAAGGGCCGGGCCGGCTTCCTCAATTTCCTGATCAAGGTCACCAAGGACTGCGATTGCATGGCCAAGGACCAGGACCGCATCGTCGACGACATCGGCATCCTGGCCTCGCTCGACCCCGTGGCCGTCGACCGGGCCACGGCCGACCTGGTCCTCGAGCGAGGCGGCCGGGACGCTTTCCGGGCCGGCTACGACATCGACTGGTCGGCTCAGCTCATCCACGGCGAGAAGATGGGCCTGGGAACGACGAAGTACACAATGGTAAGGACCGATTAAGGGGGGGCCTGCCGCTCGCTCTCGCGCCTGCCGGCTCAGTCTTCCTTGAGGACCTCTTCGTCCTCGGTCTTCCAGGCCGGGTCCACGATGCAGAGGAAAGTGAGGTCGTCCGGCCCGATGTTCTCGATATGCTGGAGCGAGCCGGGGGGGATGTAGACCGCGTCGCTCTTGCGGACCTCGGCCTCCTCGCCGTCGATGCGCATCAGGCCGCGGCCCTCGAGGATATAGTAGACCTCCGAGCTCCGGAGACGGTGGGGGGCCGTTCTCCGGCCCGGCCGGACCACGGCGTGGGCCAGGCTATAGCGGATGTCCAGAGCGGACCTGTCCGGGTGGAAAAGCTCGCGGAGGAAAGAAGCGTCCCCGGCCGTCGATCCCGGCAGGCCGTCGAGCTTTCTGATGAGCATGTTGAGAAAGGATCGGGGAGGTGGGATTTGAACCCACGACCCCAGCGTCCCGAACGCTGTGCGCTAGCCAGGCTGCGCTACTCCCCGACCGTGAGCGCCCTATTATACACATTCCGGCGCCAATAAGGAAGTCCCCGCAGGCATTTTTTGGGAACGAGCGGACAGGTTGACGGGGAATGACGGTCTGTTATATGTATGGGGCCGGAATATTATCGACAAGGAGGGCGGCATGCGCCATCGTCAGTCATCGATCCTTCTCGCCATGGCGTTGGGACTGCTCCCGGCCCTGGCTTTCGCGGCGGGGGGCGCCGACATCACCGGCGTCTGGGAAATGACCATCCAGATCCCACAAGGGGATCAGACGGTCGAAGCGACCTTCACCCAGGAAGGCGAAACGCTCAAGGTCTCCATGGAAGGGCCCCAGGGGACGCCGATGGAGGGCGAAGGCACCGTCAAGGAGAACGCCGTCGAGTGGGTCGTGACCATCAGCGCGCCGATGGGCGAGTTCACGCTCTTTTTCGCGGGCAAGGTGGAAGGCGAGACGATGGCCGGGGAAGTTCAGATGGGGGACTTCGGGGCCGCCGGCTGGTCGGCCAAGAAGAAAGAATAGACGATCTCGCTCCGGGTCCTTTCCGATACGCTGCCGTAGCGTCCGGGTAGCCGCCATCCGGGCGGGGCGCGTTGTTTCCGTCCGCCCCCCGAGTATATGATACGGCTTCATGGACTGGACAGGCGACATGTTCGAACAAGGAAGCAGACGATGACGAAGTGGTGGCGTCTCGGAGAGGACGACATCGCCCGGACGCTCGGAACGGACCTCGGGGCCGGCCTTTCCCCGGAGGAGGCCGGCTCGAGGCTCGCGACCCACGGCCCGAACGAGCTTCTCGAAAAAAAGGGGAGAGGCCCCCTGGCCATCTTCCTCGATCAGTTCAAGGGGCTGATCATCTGGGTCCTCGTCGGGGCGGCCCTCGTCTCGGGCTTCCTCAAGGAATGGGTGGACGCCGTGGCCATCCTGGCTATCGTCGTCCTCAACGCCGTTCTCGGGCTCATCCAGGAGTACAAGGCCGAGAAAGGCCTGGCGGCGTTGAAAAAGCTGTCCGCGCCCTCGGCCAAGGTCGTCCGGGGCGGGAACGCCGCCGTCGTTCCGGCCCGCGAGCTCGTGCCCGGCGACCTCGTCGAGCTCGAGGCCGGCGACCACATCCCCGCCGACAGCCGGGTCGTCTGGCACACCTCGAACTTCGCCGTCCAGGAGGCCAGCCTGACGGGAGAGTCCACGCCCGTCAACAAGACGGACCTGGCCCTCGAGGAAAAGGAGGTCCCGCTCGCCGAGAGGGCCAACATCGTCTACCTCGGCACGTCCGTCGTCTCGGGAAAGGCCCGGGCCGCGGTCGTCGAAACGGGCATGCGGACGGAGCTGGGCCGCATCGCGGGGATCATCCAGGACATCCAAAAGGAAACGACGCCGCTTCAAAGGAAGCTGGAGCAGTTCGGGAAGTGGATCATCTATCTGTGCTTCGTCCTGGTGGCCGTCGTTTTCGGGCTCGGCCTCCTCAGGGGCGGGGAACTTATGGACATGTTCCTCACGGCCGTCAGTCTGGCCGTCGCGGCCATCCCGGAGGGGCTGCCGGCCGTCGTGACCATCGCCCTGGCCCTGGGCGTCCAGAGGATGGTCAAGCGGAACGTCCTGATCCGCAAGCTGCCGTCCGTAGAGACCCTCGGTTGCGCCACGGTCATCTGCTCGGACAAGACGGGAACCCTGACCAAGAATGAGATGACGGTCCGGGCCGTCTGGACCGCCAGGGACGTATTCGGGGTCACGGGCACCGGCTACCGCCCCGAGGGCGAATTCCGGCAGGACGGGCGGACCGTGGACCCGGACGCTTTCCCCGACCTCCTTAAGAGCCTTGCCGTGGGCGTGCTCTGCAACAGCGCCCATCTGGCCCAGGGCGAAGAAGATGTCACGAGAGTTTTCGGCGACCCGACCGAGATCGCCATCCTGAGCGCGGCGGCCAAGGCCGGGATCTGGAAACGCGAGAAAGAACAGGCGTTCGAGCTCGTCGAAGAGATCCCGTTCGATTCCGAACGTAAGAAAATGACCATCGTCCGGCGCTCGGAACAGGATCTCGTCGTCTTTACCAAAGGCGCCCCGGACCTCCTGCTCAAGGACTGCACCCGCATCCTCGAGGACGGCCGGGAGACGCCCCTCACCGAAGAGGACCGCGACCGGGTCCTGCGGGCCAACGACGCGTTCTCCGACCAGGCCCTGCGCGTTCTGGCCGTGGCCTACAGGTCCCTGGACCGGGAACCCCATTCCTACGAGGCCGAGGCCATCGAGAAGGACCTGACGCTGGCCGGGCTCATCGCCATGATCGACCCGCCCCGGCCCGAGGTCAAGGAGGCCATGGACAAGTGCCGGACCGCCGGCATCCGCACGGTCATGATCACCGGAGACCACAGGAACACGGCCGTGGCCATCGCCCGCGAGCTGGGCTTCTACGGCCGGGATTCCCTGGCCCTGACGGGGGAGGAGGTCGACCGGCTCTCGGACGAGGAGCTCGACGCGGTCATGGAACCGACCGTTGTCTTCGCCCGCGTCTCCCCGGACCACAAGCTCCGGGCCGTCCGGGCCTGGCGGCGCATGGGAGCGGTCGTGGCCATGACCGGCGACGGCGTCAACGACGCCCCGGCGGTCAAGGAGGCCGACATCGGCGTGGCTATGGGCATCACGGGCACGGATGTGACCAAGGAAGTCTCCGAGATGGTCATCACGGACGACAACTTCGCCTCCATTGTCGCCGCTGTCGAGGAAGGCCGGGGGATCTACGACAACATCAAGAAGTTCATCCACTTCCTGCTGTCGTGCAACCTGGGCGAGATCCTGGTCATGTTCACATCCGCCCTGCTGGCCCTCCCCCTGCCGCTCCTGCCCATCCAGATCCTCTGGGTCAACCTGGTGACGGACGGACTGCCCGCCCTGGCCCTCGGCGTCGACCCGGTGGACCCGGGCATCATGGACCGTCCTCCCCGAAGAACCGGGGAGGGCGTCATCACCCGTGTTGGGGCCGGCCTGATCGCGTTCCAGGGCGCCCTGATCGCGGCCTGCAGCCTGTCGGCCTTCCTGATTGTTCTGCTGGTCGAGAAGGAGGGCATCGTCATGGCCCGGACCGCGGCCCTGGCGACCCTGGCCTGCAGCCAGCTCTTCCACGCCTTCAACTGCCGGAGCCAGACGCGGTCCCTTTTCCGGCTGGGCGTGCTCTCGAACCCTCAGCTCGTGCTGGCCACGGTCTCGTCCTTCCTGCTCCAAATGGCCGTCATCTACGTGCCGTTCCTGCAGAAGGTCTTCAAGACCGAGGCCCTCAGCCTCTTCGACCTCGGCGTGATCATGGCCTTCTCGTCGCTTCCGCTTTGGATCATGGAGGCGGTCAAGGCCGTCAACCGGAAGCTCAAGATCTACGAAGCGGCCTGACCGCTTTCGGGATAGGCGCGGCCGTCGACGCCGCATGAAAAGGAGAACGAAGTGAAAATGAAAAGAACGTTCATCGTCCTGACCCTCCTCCTGGCCGTGGCTTTCCTCGGCCGGGCGGACGAGGGCATGTGGATGCCCCATCAGATGAAGGACCTCGACCTCAAGTCCCTGGGCCTGAAGATGGATCCCGGGGACCTTTACAAGACGGACGGCACGGGGCTGATGAGCGCGATCGTCAATCTCGGCGGGGGCACCGGCGAGTTCGTCAGCGCCGAGGGCCTCATCCTGACCAACCACCATGTCGCCTACGGTGCCATCCAGCGGGCCTCGAGCAAGGAGCGGGATTATATGGCGGCCGGGTTCCTGGCGACCGACAGGGGCCAGGAGATCCCCGCCCAAGGCACCACGGCCGGCGTCCTGCTCGGATACGAGGACGTGACGGCCAAAGTCAACGCCGTCTTCAAGCCGAAGATGACCCCGCGGCAGCGCTACGACGCCTTCGAGAGGGTCCAGAAAGAGCTCATCGCCGGGGCCGAGAAGGCCGGTCCGGACCTCCGCTGCACGGTGGCTTCGATGTACAGCGGCAACGCTTATTATCTATTCACTTTCAAGCAGATACGAGATATCCGCCTGGTCTATGCCCCGCCTCAGGACCTGGGAAATTTCGGCGGCGAGACGGACAACTGGATGTGGCCGCGCCACACCATCGACTTCACGTTCCTGCGGGCCTACGTCGCTCCGGACGGCACGGCCGCTGATCACAGCAAGGACAACGTCCCCTACAAGCCCAAGGTCTGGCTGAAGGCTTCCCTCGAAGGCGTCCAGGAGGGCGATTTCACGTTCGTCATGGGCTATCCCGGCCGCACCTACCGGAACTACGCCCTGTCGGAGCTCAGCGCCGACCGGGACAGCATGGCCAGGAGCGTCAAAGAGAGCCAGGAGCTCATCGCGTTCTACGAAGAGGCGGGCCGGGCCGACAAGGAGATCGAGATCCGCTATGCCTCCCGCGTCCGCGGGCTCTACAACGGCCTCAAGAACAGGCAGGGCAAGCTCGAGGGCTTCGGGAAGTACGGCCTGCTTGAGAAGAAGGCCGCCCAGGAGAAGGAATTGCTCGACTGGATCGCGGCCGACGCGGCCCGGTCCAAAAAATACGGCCGGGCCGCCGCAGACCTGGAGGCGTTCCTGGCTCGGCAGAAGGCCTTCGGCGAGCGGACGGACCTCCTGAACCGCGTTCTTTCGGGCTCGACCATCCTCAGCCAGGCCCACAACCTCCTGAGGACCGTCGAGGAGCTCCAGAAACCCGACAAGGACAGGGAACAGGCTTACCAGGAGCGGAACCTCCCCCGCCTCAAGCAGAATATCCAGCTGGCCGAGCGCGGCTATGTCTTCGAGACCGACAGGGAGCTCATGAAATGGAACCTCCGACGGCTCATATCGGGCCATCCCGCGGAGAGCGAGTGGCCCGCCTCCCTGAGGGCGCTGGTCGCGGGCAGCGAGGCGGAGGTCGAGGCCCGGGTCGACGCGATGTACTCGGCGACGGATCTCGGCCGGTCCGAGCGACGGCTCGAGCTTCTCGGCTTCGATCCGGACCGTCTGGCCGGGCTCGACGATCCCTTCCTGAAGCTCGCGGCAGCTATGGAGAAGGAGCTCAAGGTCTACCGTGAGGAAAGCAAAGGCCTGGGCCGGGAAGGGGCGGATTTGAAAATGACCTACGAGGCGGCCATCCTCGAGATGAGGCAAGGGACCTATCCCCCGGACGCCAACGGCACCATCCGCTTCACCTACGGCCCCGTCCTGGGCTACGAGCCGCGCGACGCCGTCACCTACCGGCCCTTGACGACGCTCAAGGGCGTCATCGAGAAGGACGCCGGGGAACCCCCGTTCCGGGTCCCGGCCAAGATCGAGGAGCTCTGGAAGGCCAAGGATTTCGGCCGTTACGCCGACCCGCAGCTCGGGGACGTGCCCATCTGTTTCCTCAACACGACCAACGTCACGGGCGGCAACTCGGGCTCGCCGACGCTCAACGCCAAGGGCGAGATCGTCGGGATCATCTTCGACATGACCTACGAGAGCGTCATCGGCGACTACTATATCATCCCCGAGCTGCAGCGGTCCATCAGCGTCGACATCCGCTCCGTCCTGTTCGTCACCGAAAAGTTCTCCGGGGCGACGCACATCCTGCGGGAGATGGGCTTGTAAGACAGGCCGCCGGGGCCGCGGGAATCACCGCCCGAATCACCCCTGGAGGCGATGGACGCCGGACGGGCTCCCCGGCGATACTGGCCCCTTGGATCGAAGCAAAATCCACGGGCAGGAGCCCGCAATGCATGAAAGACGCACGAGAAAGCGATTCGTCGGACGCCACGAAGCCCTCATCAGGACGGCCATGAACAAGCATGAGGGATCGGGCACCCCGGCCCACACGTTCGACCTCTCGACGGGCGGGGCCAGGCTTGTCTCCCCAAAAAGCTTCCCCGTCGGGACCGTCATCCGGATCCGGATCGTCTTGTCCAAGACGGGCCGGGACATCGCCCTCGACGGCGAGGTCAAGTGGCTCAAGGCCTGCAAGGGCGAGGAAGAGCACGAATTCGGGGTCGAATTCCTCAGCTTGACATCCCCGGCCGTTCTGGCTCTGATCCGGGAGCTCTACGGGACCGAAGAAGGCATACCGGCGACGGTCGCCTGATCAGCTGCCGGTTGTCCAAGGACGATCGCGCTTCGGAGAAGAACGCATGGTCGAAAGACGTACGAGAAAACGGTTCGCCGGGCGGCATGAAGTCCTCATCAGCGGCGCCGCGAACAAGCTCCGGGGTCCGGGCATCCCGGCCCATACCTTTGACCTTTCGACGGGGTCGGCCAGGCTCATCGCTGCCAAGAGTTTTTCTGTCGGAGCCGCCGTCTCGATCCGGATAGATCTTTCGATGTCGAACACCCCCCTCATGCTCCAAGGAGAGGTCAAGTGGCTTAAGGCCAGGCCGGGAGAGAATGCTTATGAGTTCGGGGTCGAGTTCCGTGAGCTGACTTCTCCCGCGGTGCTGGCCCTGATCAGAGAGCTTTACCGACCGGCTGACGGTATCCCCTCGACCGTCGTTTGAATATTCGCGTCGCGCCTTCCCGATGAGCCCGGGTCCGGAGGCCCGGTGGCTCTATGACGTCGCTTGGGGTAAAATGGTCCCTCCATCGTCTAGGAAGGACCGTTTTATGATCGTCGTCGACAACCTCTCGAAGAGCTACGGGAAACAGGCGCTCCTCGACTCGATCAGCTTCAAGGTCAACCGCCGGGAGCGGGTCGGCGTCGTCGGCCGCAACGGCCACGGCAAGACGACCCTGTTCCGGATGATCATGGGCGAAGAGGAGCCGGACTCGGGAACGATCTCCAGGCCCAGGAACTACAGGGTCGGCCATGTCGAGCAGAAGCTGACGTTCACGGAAGCGACCGTCCTGGCCGAAGGGGCCCGGGCCTTGCCTCCCGACTCGCACAACGAGACCTGGCGGGTCGAGAAGGTCCTCTTCGGCCTGGGATTCGAGGCGGCCGACCTCGAGAAACATCCGTCGGAGCTTTCGGGGGGCTATCAGGTCCGGCTCAACCTGGCCAAGGCCCTGGTCGGCGACTTTCAGATGCTGCTCCTTGACGAGCCGAGCAACTACCTGGACATCACCTCCATCCGCTGGCTGGAGAGGTTCCTCGCGGCCTGGCCCGGCGAGCTGCTGATCATCACCCACGACCGGAGCTTCATGGACAACGTCGCCACCCACATCCTCGGCATCCACCGCCGGAAGGCGCGCAAGATCCGCGGCGACACGGGGAAATACTACGAGCAGATCGCGGCCGAGGAAGAGATCTACGAGAAGACCCGGATCAACGACGAACGGAAGATGAAGGAGATGGACCTGTTCATCACCCGCTTCCGGGCCAAGGCCCGGCTGGGGGGCCTCGTCCAGTCCCGGGTCAAGTCGCTGGAGAAGATGGAGAAGAAGGACAAGCTCGAGACCCTGAAAACGCTGGAGTTCGCCTTCGCCGAGAAGCCGGCCTTCAACAAGTACGCCATGGACGTCCGGGACGTCTCGTTCGCCTATACGCCCGGCCGGCCCCTCATCCGGCGATTTTCGATCAGCATCGGGTCCAAGGACCGGGTCTTCGTCGTCGGGCGGAACGGGCGGGGCAAGACGACCCTGCTCAAGCTCCTGGCCGGGGACCTCGAGCCGCGCTCCGGAGAGATCGCCTCTCCCCAGTCCGTGGCCCCGGGATATTTCGAGCAGACCCACATCTCGACCCTCTGCGAATCCAACACGGTCCTCGAGGAGATCGCCTCGGCCGACCCCGAGGGTGACCCCAAGCGGGCCCGGTTCATCGCCGGAGGCATGATGTTCGAGGGCGACGAGGCCCTCAAGCGCATCCGCGTCCTGTCGGGCGGGGAGAAGAGCCGGGTCCTCCTGGGAAAGCTCATCGCGACGCCCATCAATCTCCTCCTCCTGGACGAGCCGACCAATCATCTCGACCTCGAGTCCAACGACGCCCTGCTCGAGGCCATCGACAATTTCGACGGCGCCGTGGTCATGGTCACCCACAACGAGCTGTTCCTCCACGCCCTGGCCGACCGCCTGGTCGTCTTCGACAACGACGAGGTCGGCGTCTACGAAGGGGGGTACAGGCGGTTCCTGGAGAAGGTCGGCTGGAAGGACGAGGTCATGCAGGGGCCGCCGGGCGGCGCGAAGCCGGCCGACGAAAGCGACGTGAAACCGAAATGGACCCCGAAGGAGCTCCGGCGGTTGCGGTCCGAGATCGTCGCCGAGCGGTCCCGGGCCCTGCGCCCCATCGAAGCGAAAATGGCGGGCCTCGAAAAAGAGATCGAGGCCCGCGACGCTTCGTTCCGCGAGCTGAACGGGGAGCTCCTCGAGGCTTCCAGGGCCAAGCAGGGGAGCCGCGTCGTCGAGCTGTCGCGGTCCATGCACCAGGCCAAGAAGGCGGCCGACGCCCTTCTGGATGAGCTCGAGACCCTGACCCAGGAGCACGAGGCTCGGGCCGTCGAGTTCGACCGGAAGCTCCGGGCCCTCGACGAATGAAGGAGGAGGTTTGACCCCTTCTTGGGTTTAGGTATAATTCCCCCTACATCTTTTTTGATGGATGTGTCCATGATCCGTAAATGGCTCGTTCTGGCGACGGCCAGGGCGGTCGCGCTCGCGGCCCCCGGCTGTCGCCGGGGAGGAGCGAATTCCGAGCTGACGGTCGCCGGCTCGACGAGCATCCAGCCTTTCGCCGACAAGTGGGCCGAAGTTTTCATGGAGAAGCGCCCCGGCCTGGGGGTCAACGTCCAAGGCGGCGGCTCGAGCGCCGGCATCCAGGCCTGCAAGAGCGGCGCCTGCCAGATCGGCATGACCTCCCGGGATCTGAAGCCCGACGAGCAGGACCTCCATGAGATCGTCGTGGCCCACGACGGCCTGGCCGTCATCGTCCACCCCGAAAACCCGGTGAGGGCCGCGACCCTCCCTCAGATCAAAGAGATCTTTTCGGGCGACCTGCGGAATTGGGGCCCGCTCGGGGGGGCGGACCGGGCGATCACGGTCGTCACCCGGGAGGAGGGCTCGGGGACCCGGGGCGCTTTCCAGGAACTCGTCATGGGGAGGACGCGGATCTTCAAGGGCGCTATCACCCAGGATTCCAACGGGACGGTCCGGGAGATCGTGGCCCACGAC
>JAWOHF010000344.1:0-3168 GCA_046496285.1 Candidatus Aminicenantota bacterium | reverse complement strand
CTGCTCGAGCCCTTCAAGGAGTCCATCGCCGTCAACCTGAGGGAGAAGCGCTTCGTGCGCGGCGCCAGCACCATCTCCATGCAGCTGGTCAAGAACCTCTTCCTCAAGAGACAGAAGACCGTCGCCCGCAAGCTGGAGGAGATGATCATTACCTGGCTGATCGAGGAGAACCGGCTGGTCAGCAAGGAGCGCATGCTCGAGATCTATCTGAACATCATCGAATGGGGGCCGCAGGTGTACGGCGCCCAGGAAGCGGCGCGCTTCTATTTCGACAAGGATGTCGCCGACCTGACCTTGGCCGAGGCGATCTTCATGGCCAGCATCATCCCGCAGCCCAAGCGCTTCATGACCTCTTTCGACGAGGAGCAGCGTCTGCGCTCATGGCTGCAGGCCTATTACGCCGACGTGTCCGCCAAGATGCTGAAGCGGGGATGGATCGAACAGCGGGATTTCGACGCTCTGACCGCCGATGTCCGGCTGCTGGGCCCGGCCCGCCTGCTGCTCAAAGGCCAGGACATCCGGCCGGAAATACCCGACCTGCTTCGCGAAACGCCTCTGCGTTCCGATAGGAACCGCGCGAAGCCATGGAACGGCACCCGGTAGAGGACCGTGCGCTCCGCATGGCGAGGACAGGGGGGGCTGTTCCCGATCCGGAGGTCGCCAGTTCGTGACTTGACATCTCTCATTAAAGTCCATAAGTTTATGTTCATGGAAGCGGGTTAGACGTAGGGACACACGATGAGCGACGGGCGCACGACAGAGAAACCTGACGCGGAGGTGCTGAAACGGGAGCGATACGAGCTGCTCCAACGTGTGGAGGACTGGCTGGAAACACCGATGCTGGTTCTCGCGTTCGTGTGGCTGGTTCTGTTGGTCGTGGAGTTGGTCCGGGGCGAGAGTCTGCTGTTCGGTGTTCTCGGCACGATTATCTGGGTCGTCTTCATTCTCGATTTCGCGGTGAAGATCGTCCTAGCCCCTGACAAGGTCGTTTACCTCAAGGGTAACTGGCTGACCTCCATTTCGCTGCTGATCCCCGCGCTGCGGATCTTCCGCGTCTTCCGCGCCTTTCGGCTACTCCGTCTGGCCCGCGCGGGGCGGGGGTTGCGGTTGGTCCGCGTTGTCAGCTCGCTGAACCGCGGGATGAAGGCCCTGAGCGCGAGCCTGAGCCGACGGGGCTTCGGCTATGTGATTGCTCTCACGGTGGTGGTCACGTTCGCCGGCGCGGCCGGGATGTACACTTTCGAGAATGAGGCGCCCGGCGGCCCGAAGAGCTACGGCGAGATGCTGTGGTGGACCGCCATGATCATGACGACGATGGGCTCGCAGGACTGGCCGCAGACTACCGAGGGGCGCATGCTGTGCGTTTTTCTGGCGCTGTATGCCTTCGGTGTGTTCGGCTATGTGACGGCGGCGCTCGCCACCTTCTTCGTCGGCCGCGACGCGGAGCATGGCGAGGCCGAGTTGGCGGGAGCCAAACAATTGGCTGCGCTCCGGGACGAGATGACAGCACTGCGCGATGAGATCCGCACCCTGTCGCGCCAACCGCCGGGGGGGTGAAGCGTATTCCGTTGGGTGCGCAGCGTGATCTGGGCCAAGGATGAAGGTCAACACCGGGGACAGAAAGCTCGATTCTTATCTGGAGAAGATCAACGAGAAGGCGAGCGCCGACCCGGACGTGTTTTTCCGCCAGCTCAGCCAGAAGCACGGCACCCCTGAGGAAGAGATCCGGCAGGCGATGGAACGGCACCGACTCAGCTATGGAGACACCTATATGGCCACGGGCCTGTCCAGGATCTCCAAGAGGCCGATCGGAGTCGTCGCCGAAGAGTACAAGCAGAACCGGGGCAGAGGATGGGGCGTGACGGCCATGAGCATGGGCATCAAGCCCGGTTCGCCGGAATTCAAGCAGTTGAAGGCCAACGCCCGCGGCTCCCTTGGCCACATGAAGACCATGGCCAAGGCCCGGAAAAGACAACAAAAACAGGAACTGGTGCGAGCGCGGGAACATGACCGCAAGACCAAGGATGAAGCCCGGGGCAAGGCCCAGGGAAAGGGCAAGAAAAAATAGCCCCTTCCCATCACGACAAAGAGGATATCGCAGCCTCGAGCGGATATCAATATCTCTCGTACTCCCCGCTCTCCTCGCCCGCTATCAGGACCACTTGGCGATGGGGCACGTCGAGGAGCAGGGTCTCCCGCTCCCATTCGCCCCACTGCTCAAGCCGCTTGGCGTGGCACGACGGGCAGAAACGGGGCGTCTTGCAGGAGAACGCCAACAGACATACTCGGGCAGGAAGCGCTCAAAATGATGGAACAGCACCCGATAGAGGACCGTGCTCTCCGGATGGCGAGGACGATAGATTCCCGGCACATCGGGAAGGCTGATTTACAAAACATGCCGGGAGCTTGCATGGGGAAAGGACGAGGCTGGATGAAAGAGAGGTGAGCCGTGAAGGAAATTGGGAGCGAATCCGGGCGCGGCTGAATTCGATCGCCGAACATGATATAATCCCATTTTTAGGGACTGGGAAAGGAGAAAGAACCATGCCCGGCGAACGGCGGGACCTCCCGCTCCAGCGCGTTTTGGACATCATCGACACGGCCGGCCGTCTCCGTTGCTCGAGCGTCATCGTCGCGGGAGGCGATAGGCCCGAGGATGTGGAGCTCGTTGAAACGGCCCGGGACCACGGGATCGTGGAAAGAATCGTCCTGGTCGGAGACCGGAAGAAAATCCTCGAGACGGTCGAGAAGCTGGGAATCGATATTCCCGAGAAGGATATCATCCATGCCGAGGGGCACGAAGCCGTGGCCGCCGAAAGCGTGCGAGCGGCTCTCGATGAGGATATTGAAATCCTCCTCAAAGGCGGCGTCCCCACCGGGATTCTCAGCCGGGAGATGATGAAACTGGCCAATCGGCCGACGGCCAGCCTTGTGACACTCCTCGACGCCTCGTCCATCGCCGGAGGCCGTCCCCTTCTCCTTTCGGATCCGGGACTCACGACGATCACCAATTTCGGGCGATTGACCGGAATCATCCGCAATGCCGTGGATGTGGCCAAGGCTGTTCTTGGAATCGAGCGTCCCAGGGTGGCCGTGTTGAATGCCTATGAAGGATTGATCCCGACTCTGCCCTCGAGCGCCGCCGCTTTCAAGCTGGCCGGCCTGGAT
>JAWOHF010000342.1:0-3897 GCA_046496285.1 Candidatus Aminicenantota bacterium | reverse complement strand
ATCAGGATGTTCGCGGAGACCCTGCGGCTCGGACGGTCCAAGAACCCGGCCGCCCAGGCGGAGTACCTGGATACCATCGTCAACGAGAGCGAACGCCTGACGCGGCTGCTGAACAACGTCCTCGATTTCTCGAAGATCGAGCAGGGGCAGAGGATCTACCACCCGGCTCCGGCTTCGCTCCCCGAGATCGTCCGGGCCGCGGTCCGGGCCATGGAATACCCCTTGAAGCAGCAGGGCTTCGAGCTCGACCTCCGGATCGATGAGGACCTGCCCCAAGTCCGCGTCGACCGGGACGCCATCGAGCAGGCCGTGCTGAACCTTCTCAGCAACGCGATGAAATACTCGGGCGAGTCGCGGACGATAGGTCTGGAGGTCCTGCGGGAGGGTGATCGGGGCGTCATCCGACTCATCGACAAGGGCCTCGGCATCGATCCCAAAGAGCAGGCCCGCATCTTCGAAAAGTTCTACCGCGTGCCGACCCGCGAGAACCAGTCTCTGCCGGGGACCGGGCTCGGGCTGTCGCTCGTCGCCCACATCGCCAAGGCCCATGGCGGCTCCGTCAGGGTGGAAAGCGCGACGGGCCAAGGGAGCACGTTTTCCATCATCCTGCCCTTGGGAGGTGAGCCGTGAAAAGGATCCTCATCGTCGAGGACGACCTGGCCATCCTGCGCGGCCTCAAAGACAACCTCGAATATGAATCTTACGAGGTCCTGACCGCTGTGGATGGCGAGCGGGGGTATGCGCTCCTGAAGGAGAAGAAGCCCGACCTGGTCATTCTGGACCTCATGCTTCCCGGGATGAGCGGCTTCGAGCTCTGCCGGAAGGCCCGCGCCGAGGGCATCCATACGTCCATCCTGATGCTGACCGCTCGGGGCGAGGAAAATGACCGGGTGGCCGGCCTCGACCTGGGCGCAGATGACTACGTGACCAAGCCGTTCTCGGTGCCGGAGCTCCTGGCCCGTGTCAGGGCCGTCCTTCGCCGCGTCGAGCTCGCCAAGACCGGGGATCTGCCCGGCGAAGTGCGCTTCGACGACGTGGTCATAGATTTCAAGCGGTTCGAAGCCCGCAAGGCCGGCAAGACCGTCGAGATGACCCGAAAGGAATTCGGGATCCTCCGGCTGCTGGCGGCCCGCGCCGGCGAAGTCGTGCGGCGGGACGAGCTCCTCGACGAGGTCTGGGGCTATGACCAATTCCCCACGACGCGGACCGTGGACAACCACATCGCCCTTCTCCGCGGCAAGCTCGAAGCCGACCCGGCCGATCCGCGTCGCCTGCTCACGGTCTACGGGGTCGGTTACAGGCTGGTCCTCGACCGGTGATGACCCCATCACTCCAGATCGGCTCGCCGGAGCTCTGCCGGGCAACAATATGACAATGCCGTGACAGTCTGATGACACGTGCCGAGGCCCGACGGCGCATCTTATGAGCGAACCGAAAAACACAGGAGGCAGGAAATGAAAAAACCGGTCATTCTGACAGCCCTGTTGATGATCGCAGCCGTCGCCCTCGGCTCGCTTGCCTTGCAGAGCGACCACGACCAGTTCCAGAAGGCCCTGGCCAAGGAGCGGAGCGAAGGGAACCTCGAGGAGGCCATCGGCCTCTACCAGAAGGTCATCGACGAGACCAAGGACGAGGCGCTGGCCGCCCAGGCCCAGCTTCGGATCGGCTTCTGTTACGAGAAGCTGGGTCATGAAAAGGCACAGTTGGCCCAGCAAGCCTTCCAGAAGGTCGTTGATAAATATCCTGCCCAGACCGAAACGGCCAGGACAGCCAGGGAAAAATTGGCCCTTCTCCTGAAGGGACAGGCAGCCCTCGAAAAAGGGTCCTCTCTGACGAGCTTGCGTCTCGTCTGGGAGGGGCCCGATGTCGAGCTCATGGGGGAGGTCTCCCCTGACGGCCGTACCATCTGCTATACCGACTGGGAAACGGGCGATCTGGCGGTCCATGATCTGCAGACCGGCGGAAAGCGCAGGCTCACCGGCCAAACCGCCTGGGATGGGAGCTGGGCCGAAAGCTCGAGATGGTCGCTCGACGGCAGGTTCATCGCCTATACGTGGGATATGGGCGTTACGGCCGAACTTCGGATCATCGGACTCGACGACGCTAAGCCCCGCGCCCTCCACCAAGGAGGAGGATATCCTTCGGTCAAGGACTGGTCACCGGACGGCCGCCAGATCCTGGCGGTTATCTATTCGGAAAAGGGCGATCCGTCCTTCTCCCTCATCGCCGTCTCTGACGGCTCCATTCGTCATCTCAAGAAAACGGGGCTCCCGGCCGGCTATATGAACGGCCAAATGAGATTTTCGCCAGACGGCCGGTATATCGCCTTCGACCTTCGGAACGATATCGACCTCCTTTCGACCGACGGAAAGACCGAAGGTCCGCTCGTCCGGCATCCGGCCAATGAACGTCTGCTGGGCTGGACTCCCGACGGAAATCACATCCTTTTCGCGAGCGACCGGAGCGGAGCGATCGATGCCTGGATCCTGCCGGTCACGGAGGGCCGGCCGGGGGGAGAGGCGGAGCTCCTTCGAAAAGACATCGGGGAGATCTCCCCTCTCGGGTTGACCCGTGACGGGGCCTTTTTCTACGGGCACGGCAAAGATACGCAGAAGATCTATCTCGCCTCGCTCGATCGGAAAGCGGGGGCCTTCCGTGCGACATATGAAAGAGTGGAGCTTCCTTACGAAGGGCGCAACCATGCGCCCGAATTCTCTCCAGACGGAAAACGGCTGGCCTACATTCGGCAGGCGGTACCCAGGATGGACGGCTCCAATGCTCTTTGCGTCTTTTCCCCCGAGACCGGAGAAGAGAAGAAAACGGCCTTACATCTCCAACAGGTCAGCTCTGTGGCCTGGGCCCCGGATGGATCATCGATCATGATCTCGGGCTTTGGCGAGATGCGGACCTTCATCGGCCGGATCGATCCGGGAACGGGGGAAATCGAGGAGATATTCCCGAGCGATAAGGACGCTCGCGAGGAGCTGTACATGTCTCCCGCCTGGTCGCCCGACGGCCAGATCGTCTATTGCATCCACGGGGTTCAGTTGACGGCGACGGAACCCTCTCTCTCGATCATCGCGAAAGACCTTTCGACGGACCGGACCTGGGATGTCTATAAGATGAAGGCCCCCTTCAATTTTCCCATGATCTCAGTTTCGCCGGACGGCCAATGGTTAGCGTCTCTCGAGCATCCCCGGGGCACCACGGCCAGTAAAGAGAAGATCCTCAAAGTCATCTCCACGGAGAACGGAGAAGCCCGGGAACTCGGCCGGTTCGTGAGCGGCACGGGTAACGTCGTCCAGCCGAGATGGAGCGCGGACGGGCGATACATATTCTTCCCGGGCCTCCGCAAGGGCGAAGAGAGGTGGGACATCTGGTATGTTTCGGTCGAGGGAGGCGAACCGAGGAAACTCGGGCTGGCCCTGCACCAGATCAACTATATCAGTCCTCTTTCCGACGGCAGCCGGATCGTGTTCTCCTCGATGGGCCCCACGGTCCACGGCCCCGAAGTCTGGATCATGGAGAACTTCCTGCCCGCGGGCAACGCGCAGGCGAGGGATAAACGTTAAGAGAGACGGGCCCCTCCGGGGGCCCCTCCCGCTCTTTACCCTCTTTTTACATTTCACGGAATCATCCCCTAATATTCCCGGAATCGTCAAGGCCGGAACGCGCGACGAAGGTTACTCTTCCGGCTGAAGGAGCCGGACGGCGGCAAATCCTGCTTGTATTGATCGGGGCCGCAGCTTAGAATGAAGATAAGTCCTCACGCCGGGGCATTCGATCGCCCAGGGAAACAGTGAAAGGCCCGATGCGGCAGCGCCATAGGATCGTCCTTCTTTTCGGGTTGGGGATCGTTCTGCCCAGCCTTCTCCTGGGCTATCTGGCATTCCGGGG
>JAWOHF010000335.1:0-4499 GCA_046496285.1 Candidatus Aminicenantota bacterium | reverse complement strand
CCGCGGAAATCAATCGAAGGATACGGAACATCGAGACACCCAGATAGCGTCCACGATGTTCAGGACCGGAGTGTGGACGGAGACGAACATCTTGCCGCAGGTCTCGCCGAGCCCGGAGTAGTGACGGAAGCCCGATTGGCCGTCGGCCATCGAGAGGATGCCGTAGACGTGCTTGAGGGCCCCGGTGATCTCGGAGCCGCCCGTGTCGTGATGCTTGAGCACCGGGATGTTGATGAGCTTCAGATTCGAATCGTAGGCCGTGCCGTTCCAGATCCCTTCCTTGAGTTCGACCCGCCGGCCGCCGGCCGTGGTGAAGCAGGGGTAGGAGACGTTCTCAAAGGTCCGGTAGCCATTGGCCGCGTGGTCGGAGGCCGAGATGAAGGTGTGCCGGACGGGATCGAGGAGGAACGCCGAGACCCGCGAGTCCTGAAACAGGGAGTTGACCAGCCAGAGAAAGGAATGGCTCTCGTCCTGGGCGTTGGCATGGACCCCGGTATCGCCCCCGTAGGAGGCGGACGTGTCGCAGTTGAGGCTGCCGCGGCTCTGGCCGTTCTCGAAGATGACGACCTCCCCGCGGAACACGTCGGGATGGTCGAGAATGCGCCGGACGAGCCCGCGAACCAGGTCGCTGTTGGTGCAGCCCCGGTATTTCCACTGGGCGTTGACCTTGAGGAGGACGACGTCGTCGGGGGCGATCAGGCCCTGGGGACCCTGGTTGACGCCGCTCAGAGCGGACCGGTAGAACTTGAGACCGTTCTCGCCCATCAGCCGGATCAGGGCGTCCACGCCGAGGTGATGGTTCCCGCCGGTCACGGCGTTGTCCGCGATCTGGCTGACGCGGAAGATCGGGCTCAAGGCGGAGGCGGGGGGAGGGTCGTCGGGCGGGGCGACACTCTCGCAGCCGATGATCGGAAGCGCCGCCGCGCCGGCCAGCGTCCACTTGACG
Source organism: Candidatus Aminicenantota bacterium (assembly GCA_046496285.1). Taxonomy (GTDB): domain Bacteria; phylum Acidobacteriota; class Aminicenantia; order Aminicenantales; family Saccharicenantaceae; genus RBG-16-66-30. The sequence continues at coordinate 3,553 of JAWOHF010000335.1, read as the reverse complement.
AATTCCCGTCTTTTCATGATCGCACCTCAGCCTTGGTCGTCCTTTCCGATTGTAGCAGATTCCCCGCAGCGGGTCATTCCGGCGGGCCCCCGTTTTTGACAGCCCTGCGCCCTCATGCTATACATGGTTGGGGAATCGAACATGGAACGTTACGGAGTCGAGCGCAGCGGGACCGCCTGCCTGGTCAACCCGCGGGCGGCCAATTCCAAGTGGCTCAGGCGGAAGTACCTCCGGAACTACCTCCAGAAAAAGCTCCCGGGGGAGATCTACGACGGCGTGGGGGACATGAGGACGACCATCGAGCGGGCCGCCGCCGCCTGCCGGCACTACGGTCTCATCGTGGCCATGGGCGGCGACGGGACGATCGCCGACGCCTTGCAGGGGATCTTCGACGCCGGGAGGCAAAAGGACGTCCTGTTCGGGGTCATCCCCTTCGGAAGCGGCAACGCTTTTCGCAAGGCCTTCGGCATCTCCAAAAACCCCCGCCGGGCGATCGACGCTCTGTCCGCCGGGATCCCCCGGCTCATCGACCTGATGGAGGTCGAAGGCCGGGTGGCGGCCTTCGCCAGCGTGGGAGCCACGGCCCGGGTGACGGACGAAAAGCTCCAGCACGAAGTGCAGGGCATGTGGGGCCACGTCCTGGCCGCCCGGCGCCTGTTCCAGATCCCCCCCACCGAGGCCGAGATCGAGCTCTTCGACGGGTACGATGAGAGCGGTCCTTTCGAGCACAAGATCGTCCGCTCGAAGTTCTTCGACTGCATCGTCGCCAAGACGAACTTTTTCGGCTACAGCTGGAACATCGCCCCCCGGGCCGTCGTGGACGACGGCTACCTCGACGTGACCTTGTTCGAGCTCAGCCCGGTCAAGTACGCCCTGCTCTTCCCCCTGATCTATTTCGGGCTCTACCAGAGGCGCTTGAGGCACTTCAAGGCCAGACGGGTGATCATCCGCGGACGGGACCTCCCCGTCCAGTTCAACGGCGAGGTCATCGCCGACCGCGACCGCGTCGATTTCCGGGTCCTGCCGCAGGCCATCCGGATGCTCTGCCCGCCGACCCGGCGGGCCCGGAAGAGGTTCCAGCACGCGTCGCCCTGACCTTCGGACGGACCGCAGACACAAGGAGGCCTGATGAAAAGAACCGCAACGCTGGCGGCCGCCGTCGCCCTGTTCGCGGCAGCGGCGTGTTCGCCGCACATCCACATCGACGTCCTGGGGCAGGAGAAGCTCGAAGAGATCGTCCTTCTTCCCAGCCCGGCCAAGGACAAGGTCCTGATGATCGACGTCGAGGGAACGATCTCGTCCATGGACGGCGGCGGGCTCCTGGCCCGTGAGAAGAACGCCGTGTCCCGGGTCTTCGAGCGCCTCGAAATGGCCGGGCGGGACCCGTCGGTCAGGGCCGTCATCCTCCGCCTGGACACGCCGGGCGGGGAGGTCGCGGCGAGCGACATCATCTATCACGAGATCCTCCGGTTCAAGGAGCGGACGGGCAAGCCGGTCGTCGGGCTGATGATGGCCGTAGCCGCCTCGGGCGGTTATTACATCGCCTCGGCCTGCGACGTCATCATGGCCCATCCCACGACCCTGACGGGAAGCATCGGCGTCATCTCCGTCTTCCCGAGCCTCGAATCGCTGATGGGCAAGGTCGGGGTCAAGGTCAACATCATCAAGTCCGGCCCCGCCAAGGACTCCGGATCGCCCTTCCGGGACATGACCGACGACGAGAGGGCCCTCTTCCAAGGGATCATCGACGAGTACTACGAGGGCTTCCTCGCGGTCGTCGCGCGGAACAGGAAGGAGCGCATCCCGGCCGACGATCTGCGGAAGATCGCCGACGGACGCGTCTACACGGCTCCGCAGGCGCTCCGGCTGGGTCTCATCGACGCCGTCGGGTATTTCGACGACGCCTTCGGGAAGGCCCTGGCCTTGTCGAACCTCAAGAGCGCGAGGCTCGTGTCCTACACCTATTATCCGAAGGTCAAGACCAATATCTACGCCGGGCGGCTGGGGGATCTTTCGCCGCTCGACGCGAAATTCCTGGAATCCACGGTCGCGGCCCTGAAAACGGGATTCTACTACCTCTGGCTGCCGCAGGCCCAATAGGTCCGGACGGGAGGACAGGGGCCTCGGCCTCAGGAGGCGGGGCGGGTGACGATCTCGAACCGCGGGGCCTGGAGGATGTTGGCCTTGACCGTGCAGTGGTCGATGGCCTTGACCACCGCGCCCTTGTATTTTTCGGGGAAACCCGGGGGAAGATCGACCGTGACGGTGATCTTTTCGAAAAGCCGGGCCCCCTCGCCCTTTTCCGCGGTCACGTTCATGGCCAGGCCCTCGACGGCGATCTTCCGTTCCCGGCAGAAGGCCAAGGCGTAAAAACCGGCGCAGGCGGCGATGGAGGCCAGGAACAGGTCGAACGGCGCCGGGGCCGTCCCGCCGCCGCCGTCGCGGACCGGCTGGTCGGTCTTGATGACGAATCCCTTGTATTCGACGTCGATCTTGAGCCCTTCGCCGAACACGACCTTCAATTGTCTGACGCTCATGGTTTTCCCTTTCCTTTCATGATGCGGGACCCCGGCTTGCGGGGGCCGATCAGCGGCTTGCGGAACATGGCCAGGAGGACGTCCCGGTCCTTGGCCGTCAGGGCCATCCGGAAGAAGATGTCCCGGACCTTGTCCTCGATGAAGGCCCGGTTGGTATCATGCATGAAGCCGAGGCCGTCGAGCATGGCCCGGAAGCGGTCCCCGGCCTCGGCCTGTTCGGCGTGGGTCAGAGGCCGCTCCCGGCGGAGGCCCGGGACGGGGTCCCCGCGGCGGGCGATCTCGTAGAGCGACAGGGTCACGGCCACTCCCAGGTTGTATGAGGGCTGACGGGCCGCCTGGGGGATGTGGAAACGGAGGTTGGCAAGGCCGATCTCACCGGAGGTCAGGCCCGTCCGTTCGTTGCCGAACACCAGCCCGACCCGGGTCGAGGGCGGATATTCGGAGATCCGGCGGACAGCCTCGGGCAGGGCGACCAAGGGGAAATCGCGGCGGACGCGGGCCGTCGAACCGGCGACGACGTGCCGGTCGGCGACCGCCTCGGCCAGGCTGTCGAAGAACCGGGCCCCCTCGAGGATCGGCTCGGCGTGGACGGCGGTCCGCCAGACGGGAGCCTCGAAGCGCTCGAGCCCGACGATCCGCAGGTCCGAGAAGCCGGTGTTGGCCATGCCCCGGGCCGCGAGGCCGATGTTCTCGGGGCTGTCCGGACGGACGAGGACGACGGCGAACCGGGAGAGAGCTTTCATGGCCTCCCATTATAGCCGAGCTGCGGCCTCCCAGGAAATGAACCGCTACGCCTTTCTGCTCATAGACTGAGCTCTAGAGCTTGGCAATGATGTTGGCGGCCAGGCCGCCGAGGACGGCCCAGTAGAGGATGGACAGATAGCGGTTGCCGGCGATGACGCAGGTCCCCTGGCGGCAGCCGATGAGCTTGTGGAAGAAGAACCCGACGACGGCCCCGGCCGCGGCCCCGATGACGACGGGGACGATCATGGCGCACCTCGCTTCGAGACCTCCAT
>JAWOHF010000322.1:0-5894 GCA_046496285.1 Candidatus Aminicenantota bacterium | reverse complement strand
GCGGCAGGTCCGCGGAAAGAGCCCGGACCATGCCCAAGTCTGAAGCCAGAACGGGAAGGGACTTGGCCGCGTCCCGGCCTTTGATCCGGAAGACCTTCTTGACCGCCCGTTGCGAGAAGCCCGCGGCCCCCAGCCCGTAGAACGTCTCCGTGGGGTAGGCCATGACCCCGCCGCGGGCTTCTCGCAACGGGCGGTCAAGAAGATCTTCCGGATCAAAGGCCGGGACGCGGCCAAGGCCCTTCCCGTCCTGGCTTCAGACTTGGGCATGGTCCGGGCTCTTTCCGCGGACCTGCCGCCTCCGTTCCTGGCCCTGGCCGGGGAGTTCTGGCCGGGGCCCCTGACGCTCATCGTCAGGGCCTCGTCTCGGCTCCCGGACCATCTCCTCGGGCCGGGCCGGACTATCGCCCTCCGCGTCCCGCCCGTCCTTTGGCTGCGCGATCTTGTCGGCGAGATGAACCAGCCCCTGACGGCCACCAGCGCCAACCTCAGCGAGGGCCCGGCCCTGTCCGATCCCGAGGACGTGATCGATCTCTTCTCAGGGAAGGTCGACATCATCGTGAACGGAGGACGGACACCCGGCTGGCAACCCTCCACCGTCGTGGACCTGACCGGCGAGCGCCCGCGCATACTCAGAGAGGGTGCGGTCCCGGCCGACCGGATCCTGGCTGCCCTCAAAGCCTGAGGGCGGGCCCGAGCCGTCCTCTCCGTCCCCCTCTGCCGAAAAGCCTACTTGACCGGGGTCCCGGGCGGCACGTCGCGGTCGAAGAAGGGGATGAGGGCCTTGTTGTCTCCGGTGACCGCGGCCAGCAGCATGGCTTGGGACTCGATGCCCCGGATGACGGCCGGTTTCAGGTTGACGATGACGATGAGGCTCTTGCCGACGAGGTCCTCGGGCGTATAGGTCTCGGCGATCCCGGCCACCATCTGGCGCTTCTCCGTGCCGATGTCCACTTGGAGCTTGAGGATCTTGGTGGCCCCCGGCACCGGCTCGGCCGTGAGGATGCGGGCCACCCGCAGGTCCATTCTCCTGAACTCGTCGAAAGTGATGATATCCATGTTCCCCTCCTTTTTCGGTACGGGCCCGGACGCGGGCGCGGCCGCCGCGGCCGGCCTCTCTTCGCCCAGGAAATCCTTGAGAGCGACTCTCGGGAAAAGGGCCTCGGGTATTCCGACCTCACGGCCGGCCTCGAAGCCGTCGAATTCCAGGCTCGAATAGGGCACGTCTCCGGGTCTCTTTTGTTCCCCGAGGAAGCCCCAGATCTTTTCCATCGAACGCGGCATCACCGGAAAGGCCAGGTAGCTCAAGCCCCGGATGGCCGCGGCGGCCTGGAGAAGCACCCGTGCCAGCCGTCCCCGGCGGGCCGGGTCCTTGGCCATCATCCAAGGCTCGTTGCCCGCCAGGTACTTGTTGACGGCGCCGATGTAGGCCCAGATCTCCTCGAGAGCCTTGTTCATGAAGCCGTCCTCGTAGAGGCCGAAGACCCTGGCCTTGAGGTCCCCGAAGTCGGTCCGCAGCCGGCGGTCCTCGTCCGACTCCTCCGCGGGGTCGGTGATCCGTCCGTCGAAGTAGCTCCGGATCATGGTCAGCGTCCGGTGGACGAGGTTCCCGAGATCGTTAGCCAGGTCGGAGTTGACACGGTGGATGAACGCTTCGTGGGAGAAATTGCCGTCCTGGCCGATGGGGATCTCGCGGAGCAGAAAGTATCTGATGGGGTCGGGCCCGAAGACGCGCAGCAGGACCTGGGGATCGAGGACGTTGCCCTTGGACTTGGACATCTTGGTGTCGTCCCGCAGCCACCAGCCGTGGCCGAAAACCGTTTTCGGCAGGGGCAGGCCGGAGGCCATCAGGAAGGCCGGCCAGTAGACGGCGTGGAACCTGAGGATGTCTTTGCCCACGAGATGGACCGTGGCCGGCCAGAACTTGTGGAACAGCGGCATGTTCCAGTCGTACCCGGCGCCGGTGACATAATTGTGGAGGGCGTCGAACCAGACGTAGATCGTGTGCCGGGGGTCGTCCGGCACCGGCACGCCCCATTTGACCGTGGTCCGGGTGATGCTCAGGTCCTTGAGCCCGCCGCGGACGAAGCTCGCGACCTCGTTCATCCGGCTCGGCGGCCGGACGAACTCGGGGTTGGCCTCATAGTGGGCCAGGAGCCTGTCCTGGTAGGCCGACAGGCGGAAGAAGTAGGTTTCCTCAGAGACGGCCGAGCAGGCCTTGCCGCAGTCCGGACAGGTCTTGTGGCCCGCGGCCTCGAAGGGAACGTCCTCGGCCAGGAAATTCTCGTCCGAGACGCAGTACCATCCCTTGTACTCGCCCTTGTAGATGTCTCCCTTCTCGACAAGCGCCCGGAACAGCTTCTGGACGCCCTTCTCGTGGAAATCCATGGTCGTCCGGATGAAGAAGTCGTGCGAGATATCGAGGGCTTTCCAGAGATCCTGGGTCCGGCCGACGACCGAGTCGGCCAGGGCCTTGGGCGTCAGGCCTTTTTCCGCGGCCGCTTTTTCGATCTTCTGGCCGTGCTCGTCGGTCCCCGTCAGGAAGAAAACCTCTTTGCCGGCCAGCTTCTGGAAGCGGGCCAGGGCGTCGGCGATGATCGTCGTGTAGGCGTGCCCGATGTGGGGCACGTCGTTGACGTAATAGATCGGTGTCGTGACGTAGAACGTGCTGTCAGAGCTCTTTTCCACTGAACGAACCTCCTCGGATGAGCATCATGGCCTCGGCCCGGGTCGCCGGGTTCCGGCGGAAGGACCCGCGGACGGCCGAAGTCACGGTGATGGACTTGGGCTTTTTCGCCCCGCGCATGGACATGCACATGTGCTCGGCCTCGATGACGACCATGACGCCCAGGGGCTTCAGGTGGGAGTCGAGGAGGTCGGCGATCTGCTTCGTCAACCGCTCCTGGACCTGAAGCCGCCTGGCAAAAGCCTCCACGACCCGGGCGATCTTGCTCAAGCCGACGATGCGCCCGGCTTTGGGGATATAGGCCACGTGGGCCACTCCCGCGAAGGGCAGGAGGTGATGTTCGCACATCGAGTAGAGAGGGATGTTCTTGACGAGGACCATCTCGTCGTGCTTCTCGTCCTCGATGACCTTGAGGTTGCGGGTGGCCTCCCGGTCGGTGCCGCCGAGGATCTCGGTGAGCATCCGGGCCACCCGCTTCGGGGTCTCCCGGATGCCGGGCCGGCCGGGGTCTTCCCCGATGCCTTCGAGGATGAGGGTCACTCCCTTTTCGATCTTCTTGATGTCCTTCATGGCTCCTCCGCCCCTTCCGGCCGCTGGTCAGCTCTTCTTCGCGTATTCGCAGACGGCCCGGTGGGCGATCTCCTTGAGAGGCCGCCGGGTTTTCCGGGAGGCTTTCAGGCAGTCCTCGTACTCGGGCTGGACGTTGACCGTCCGTCCCGCGAAGGCGGCGACCTTGACGCCGATCTTCTCGCCGCCGACGCGCACGGTCCGGATGTCCCTTTCCAGGACGCGGCGCTCGACGGGATAGGTGCGGACCCCGATGGAGGTGGTTTCCCTGAATACGGCCTCGATCAAGCCTTCCATTCTATCAACCGGGGCCAGCAGGGTCAATTTCGTGCCCAGGCGGTTCTTCTTCATCACGACCGGGGACAGGGTGGCGTCCAGGGCGCCCTCCTCGAAGGCCCGGTCCAGGAAATGGGCCAGGAGCTGGGGCGAGGCGTCATCGATCGCGGCCTCGATGATGTAGACGTGCCGGGCCGGTTCGAAGGCCCGGGCATCCCCATAGAAGGCCCTGAGGACGTTGGGGATCTCCGGGAATTCCCGGGTCCCGGCGCCGCACCCGACCCGCTCGTAGACGATCTCGGGGAATTTCGTGTACCGTCCGGCGAGGGTCGCGATAATGGACGCTCCGGTCGGAGTGACGAGCTCGGCCTCGACCCAGGCCGAATAGACCGGGGCCGCTCTGAGGATCTCGGCCACGGCCGGAGGGGGCACGGGAAGGACGCCGTGGGCGGTCTTGACCCATCCGGAGCCGACATTGAGGGGCGAGCAGGAGACGGAACCGGCCTTCAGCTCCTCGAGCAGGAAGGAGGCCCCGACGATGTCGACGAGGGCGTCGTCAGCGCCGGCCTCGTGGAGGTGGGCTTGGCCAAAGCGGCGGCCGTGGACCCGGGCCTCGGCCTCGAACAGGCGCCGGAAGATCGCCAGGGCCCGGTCCTTGACGGCCGGGGCCAGACGGCTCTTGCCGATGACGCGCTCGACGTCGGCGAATTTTCTCTCGACGGGCTTGCCCCTCCGGACGCGGACGTCGACCTTGAGCGCCCGGAAGCCGCCGCGCCTCACCGTCCGGACGGCGATCTCCACGGGCAGGCGGAGGCCGGCCATCTTTTCCTTGAACAAGGCGGGGGGCACGCCCAGGTCGAGGAGGGCGCCCAGGATCATGTCCCCGCTCAATCCCGACGAAGCGTCGAAGTGCACGTATTTCATGGTCATCGCGTTTCCCTTAAGAGGCGGTCCAGGGCGGGCAATATCTCGCCCGATTTCCCGGCGAGGAAGACGTCGGCGTGAGGCGTGAGAGGCGTGGGCTCCGGATTGATCTCGACGATCTTGGCCCCGGCCCGAGCGGCGGCGAAAGGCAGCGAGGCGGCCGGCTGGACGACGGACGAGGTCCCGATGACCAGCATGGCTTGACAGGATTCGCTCAGGCGGAAGGCCTGCTCGAGGACGGCGGGGTCGAGGGACTCGCCGAACCAGACGACGTGAGGGCGAAGAGAGGCGCCGCACGACGGACAGACGGGGGGAAGTTGGGGCAGGGGAGATTCGCGGACCTCGGAGACCGTGCCTTCCCGGGTGCAGCGGAGCTTCCAGATGTTCCCATGGAGCTCGACGACGTCCCGTGAGCCGGCCTTCGCGTGGAGGCCGTCGACGTTCTGGGTGATGAGCGAGAATCCCGGAAAGAGGTCCTGCCAGACGGCCAGCACCTGATGGCCCGGATTGGGCACGACGGGAGCGATGAGGCCCCGCCGCCAATCGTACCACTCCCAGACGAGCTTCGGGTCGCGTTCGAAGGCCTCGGGGGTCGCCAGGGTCTCGGCCCGATACTGCCTCCAGAGACCGTCCTGCCCCCGGAAGGTGGGCACTCCGGATTCGGCCGACACGCCCGCGCCCGTCACCACCGCCACGCGGTCGACCCGGGCGAGGATGTCGGCGGCCGAGGAGGCGAAGTTGTCGTTCATGGCTTTCCCAATTCGGCCCTTAGGATATCTTTTTCCCCGTCTGCGGTCAACGCCGCCGCCGCCCGATCCTGCCGCGGCTTGACTTGCCGTCGACGAAAAGTATATATCAACCGCGGAGGGAGCATGGACCGGAATAATGAATCTTTCGGAAAGGCCGCGGCATCGATCGGCATCCTGGGCGGCACCGGGCTCTACGAGATCGACGGGGCCACGGACATCCGGGAAGCCCGGATCGATACGCCCTTCGGCGAGCCCTCGGACGTCTTTGTGACCGCGACGCTCGAAGGCCGCAAGGTCGCCTTCCTGAGCCGGCATGGCCGCGGCCATCGGCTCCTGCCGTCCGAGGTCAACTACCGGGCCAATATCTACGGATTCAAGAAGCTCGGCGTCGAGCGGATCATCGCCGTGAATTCCGTGGGCTCCCTCAGGGAGGACATCCGGCCGCGCGACGTGGTCCTGGCCGATCAGTTCTTCGACCGGACGACCCGGCTGTCCACTTTTTTCGGGGAGGGGCTCGTGGCCCACGTCAGCCTCGGCCATCCCGTCTGTTCCGGCCTGGTCCGGCTCCTCCACCATTCCGCCTCCGGGCTGGGCGTCAGAGCCCATCACGGCGGGACGTACCTATGCATGGAAGGACCGGGGTTCTCCACCAAGGCCGAGTCCCAAGCCTACCGGTCCTGGGGCTGCGACGTCAT
>JAWOHF010000226.1:0-5938 GCA_046496285.1 Candidatus Aminicenantota bacterium | reverse complement strand
TGTAGATCTTGGAGGTCTGGAGGCCGACGAGGTAGCTGCCGTTGAAGACCAGCTGCTGGACCTGGATGTTGGCGCTGGCGTTGTGCTGGGTGCCGAACTGAACGGGGATCTTCTCCTCGGGCTTGCCGTCGAAGAAGTTGGGGATGAGGCTGGTGGCCAGGATCATGTTGTTGGTATAGCCGATGCCAGTGGAGATCTGAGGCAGGCCGGAGGCCACCGTCTCCTTGAGTTTTTGCCGGGCGGCCTCGGTGTCCAGTCCGGAGCTGCGCACCTCGTAGCTTCTCTCGAGGGCGTAGGCCCGGGCGCCCTGGAGGCTGAGCCGCAGAGGCTCCTTCGCGGGCGCTTGGCCGGAAGCCAAGGGGCCCGAGAGGCAAAGCAAAAGGACCGCGGCCAGGCAGGCGCTCCTCGACGCGCATTCACGGATAGCGTTCGGTTTGTTCATGGAAAGCCGTCCTTATCAGATTGACGCCGTTCTAAAGACCGATATAAATCGCTATTTTACCAGAAACGGCTGGCAAATCGAAACGCCTTTTCGAGCCCGATTGACTCCCCCTTCCGCTTCCGCTACTCTTGTTCGGAGCGCTTCGACGCCGCGACGACGGAGGGAACGGAGACCATGGACCTCAAGGGCAAGGCCGCCGCCGCGGCGCTCCTCTGCGCCGTTCTCCAGGCGTCGGCCTGGGGGCCGGCCCGGGGGCGGGAGCAGGACGGCGGGCTGGTCGGGTTCCTCGAGTCCGGCCGGGTCAAGTCCCTGGCCGCCGCCGCCGACAAGGCCTCCGCTTCCTACTCTCCGCGGCCGGAGAGCGTGGCCGCCCTCCAGTCGCTGGTCGACCCCGTGCACGTCATGGTGTTCTTCTCCGCCCGGCGCCCCGAGGACCTCAAGCTGGCCGCGGCCGTCTGCCGGGTCTTCGAGGCGGCCTCCAACACCGCGCTGACCGTGGAGTACGTCGGCGTTTCGGAGGACCTGACCCGCCCGGCCTCCCTCCTCAGGGACAACGGCGTCAAGAGCGTCCCGGAGATCGTCATCTTCCTCCAGGGACTGGAGGGCGGGCGGATCACCGGCTGGCCCCGCCGGCCCGTCGAGGAGGAGATCGCCGAGACCATTCAGTACGCCCGCTGGCGGCTGGCCGAGGACATGCTCCTCGACTACGACTACTTCAAGTTCACCTACCACGAAGACCTGCCGCTCGACTGCACCAAGTGCCACTTGCCCGTCCGGTCCGGCGCGCGCCCCGTCCGGTCTTAATGATCCCCGCCCGGCTTCGCCCCGAACACGCCCCGCGCTTCCCGCGCTTTTTCAGCCGCCCAGGCCTTCAGCCCGTCGCCGTGATAGTAGAGCACGGGGATGACGATCAGGATGAGGATGGTCGAGGTGGCCAGCCCGCCCACCGTGCAGAGCGCCAGCGACGACCAGATCTGACGCTTGTTGGCCTCGGCGCCGATAACGAGAAGCGGCAGCATCCCGAAGACCGTCGTGGCCGTGGTCATGAAGATCGGCCGGACCCGGGCCCGCGTCCCGCGGACGACGGCCTCTAAAAGCTCCATCCCCTGTTTTCGCCGCTGGTTGATGTGGTCGACGAGCAGGATGGCGTTGTTGACGACGATGCCCGAAAGAAGGATGACCCCGATGTAGGCCGTCGGGTCGAACGGGGCCTTGGCCACGACGAAGGCGATGAAGACCCCGATGAGGGCCAGAGGTACGGCCAGCAGGACGAGGAACGGGTGGACGAAGGACTCGTAGAGCGCGGCCAGGATCATGAAAATGATGACCAGGGCTACGGCGATGGCGAAGTTGATCTGCTTCTGCTCCTCCTGGGTCATGAACCAGGTCTCGTCGAGGGTGGCCGAGAAGCCGGGCGGGAGATGGAGGCTGTCGAAGACGGCTTTCCGGTAGCGCTCCTCGGCCTTGGACGGCCCGCGGAACTCCCACATGACGGTCTGCTGGAACTGCTGGTCCTCGCGGTCGATGGACCCGGCGATGGGCGCCTCCTCGAACGTGGCGATCTCGCCCAGGCGGAGATACTCGCCGGCCCGCGTCCGGATGAGGGTCTCTTTGAGGTCCCGCATGTCGAGCGTCGCCGCCTCCGGGAACTTGACCGACACGGCGATCTCCTTGCCGCCCGTGCGGATGCGGGCCGGGGTGCCGAAATCCCCTTGGATGGTCGCCTGGAGGTGGAAGTAGAGATAGCCCGGGTCGACGTTGTAGCGGCGGAGGAGAGACTTGTCGATCCGCAGGATGTCCTCCTGGGTGTCGCCCCGCCACCAACCGTAACGGCTGGAGACCGTCCGGACCTCCTTGATGCGCGGGTTGCGGCGCAGCGTCCCTTCGAGGTCGGCGGCGATCTCCCGGAGCTTCTTGAGGTTGTAGCCGAGGAACTTGATCCGCGAGCTGTAGTAGGTGCCCGCGCCCATGCTCGACGAGTACCACTGCGGGTCGAACCCCGAGACGCTGACGTCGATCCCGGCGAACTGGGTGGCCAGCTGGATGAGCTCCTCCTTGAGGACGTAGGGCCGGTAGGAGCGCTCGATCTCGGACGGGAAGCCGATGATGGCTTGGGCGTTCTCGGCCAGGATGCGGACGTTCATCTCCTTGGGGTAGTCCTGCTCCAGGACCTTGTCCTCGAAGGCCCGGATGGTCTCGTCGGTCCGGCTGATATCGGTCCCCGGCGGCATGCCGACGCGGACATAGAGGTACTCCTTGGAATACCAGGGGTACCAGCGGCCGACGGTGACCTCGGCCCGGAACCAGCGGTAGGCGCCGAAGAGGAGCGCCGCGACGATGAGCAGGACCTCGACGGGGTGGCGGACGAGGGCGGCCAGGCCGCGCTCGAACCGCGGGCTCCGCTTCTCTTCCGTCGAGACGCCCTTCCGCCGGGAGATGAGCCGCGGGCTGAGGGCCGGGATGAGGGAGAACGACACGGCCACCGAGACCGCCAGGGCCGAGGTGATGACGATGGCCAGGGGCAGGTAATAGATCTTGAGCTTGCCCTGGAAGAAGGGGAAGCTGAAGAACACGGCGCTGGTCGTCAGGGTCGAGGCGATGACGGCGACGAACACTTCCCGGGGCCCCTGGACGGCCGCCTCGCGAGGCTCCATCCCGCGCTCGCGCAGCCGGAGGATGTTCTCGAAGACGACGATGGAGTTGTCGACGAACATCCCGAAGCCCAGGGCCAAGGCCCCCAGGGTCAGCATGTTGAGGGAGATCTTGAAGGCGTAGATGAGGTTGAAGGTGATGACCACCGAGAAGGCGATCGAGGACAGGATGAGGAGCGAGGGCCGGAAGCGGCGCAGGACGACGAAGATCATGACGAAGACGATGGCCGCGATCAGGCCGGCCAGGAGGTAGAGATCGTTGAGGTTCTTGCGGATCTCCTCGCTCTCGTCGTCGACGCTCTTGAAGACCAGGCCGGGGGGCAGGTCGGCCCGGACCTCTTCGAGCTTGCGCTTGACGTCCCGGGCGACCCGCAGGGTGTTCGCGCCGCGCTCCTTGGTCACCGACATGCTGACCGTGGGCTGGCCGTTGATGCGGTGGATGGCCCGGATGTCCTGGTAGGTGATCTCGACCTTGGCCACGTCCTTGACCAGGATGGGGACCTGGCCCGAGTGGGCCACGACGGTCTGCTCGATCTCGGCCAGGCTGTCGATCTGGTCGGCGAACTTGAACAGGAACTCCTGGTTGCCCCGGACGACCCGGCCCGTGGGGAAGGTCCGCAGCCGGGCCCCGATGGCCTGGTTGATCTGGTAGGGGTGGAGCTCATAGGCCTTGATCCGGGCCTGGTCGAGGACGACCCGGACCTCCGGCTCCGAGCCGCCCATGACCTCGACGGCCGATACGCCGCGGACCGAGCCGATGCCGATCTCGAGCTTCTCCTTGACCGCTTCGCGCAGCTCCTGGAGCCCGTAGTCGCCGGAAACCGTGTACTGCAGGAAGGGCCGGACCCGGAAGTCCTCGGGGATGTAGGGCTGGATGACCGGCCTGACCCGGTCCGGGAGCGCGTCGCGCTTCTTGGAGAGCGCCTCGCGGAGGGCCAGCATGGCGAATTCCATGTCGGTCTTGGGGCCGAACTCCAGCGTGATGCGCGACTGGCCGATCTGCGAGGTCGAGCTCATCTTGGTGATGCCCTTGACCTCCGCGCAGGCCTCTTCGAGGGGCGCCGTGACCTGGGTCTGGATGATCTCGGGCGGCACCCCGTACCAGGCCGTGACGATGTCCGCCTTGGGATAGTCCTCCTTGGGGGCCAGCTCGATCGGCGTGTTGAGGAACGAGTAGATCCCGACCGCCAGGAAGGACAGAAAGATCATGGCCGTGGCCACCGGGCGGTCGATGAAGAACTTCATCCTCTTCTCTGCTCGACCCATTCATAGATGACCGGGATGAGGATGAGGGTCAGGAAGGTCGAGAAGGTCAGGCCGCCGATGACGACCACGGCCAGGGGCTGGAGGAGCTCGGCGCCCCGCTCGAGGGCCAGGGCCATGGGCAGCAGGCCGAAGAGCGTGCTCAGGGTCGACATCAGGATCGGCCGCAGCCGGACATGGCTGCCTTCCTCGACGGCCTGGCGGAGGGGCATCCCGCCCCTGCGGAGCTGGTTCGTGTAATCGACCTTGACCACGGCGTTGTCGACGACGATGCCGATGAGGACGACCATGCCGATGATCGAGATGACGTTGATGGTCAGTCCGGTGATGAGCAGGGCGGCGACCGATCCGGCCGCGCCCATGGGCAGGGTGAACATGACCAGGAAGGGGTGCATGAGCGACTCGAACTGGGCGGCCATGATCATGTAGGTCAGCAGGGTGGCCAGGATGAGGGCCAGGAGAAGGCTGCGGAACGACCGGCTCATCTCCTCGCGCTCGCCGCTCCAGACGACGCGGTAGTCAGCGGGCAGCTGCAGGTCCCCGATGGCCCGTTCGATCCGGGGCGCGACTTGGCTGATCTTGGCCCCGCGCAGGTTGGCCGTCACCAGGACCTCGCGCTGCTGGTCCTCGCGGCGGATCTCGCGCGGCCCGCGGACGATCTCGTACGTGACCAGGTCCCGGAGCGGGATGAGCTTGTCCTGGAAGGGGAGCGTCTCGTTGAGGAGGGCCTCGATGTTCTGCCGCGAGGCGTCCTCCATGCGGACCAGGATGTCGTATTTTTTCTCCAGCTCCTTGAACTGGGTGGCCACCCGGCCGCGCACGGCGCTGACCAGGAAGTCGCCGATCACGGACGGCGTCAGGTTCGGGTACTTGCGGATGGCCTCTTTGTTGACCGTGACCTTGAACTCGGGCTTGCCCTCGCCGATGTTGGTCGACGCGTCGGTGACGCCCGGGATGGCCGCCAGCCGCCTCACGAGGTCCTCGGCGATGTCCTTGAGGCGGTCGAGGTCCCGGCCCTTGACCTTGAGCCCGATCTCGGCCGCCGACAGGTTCAGGAACTGGCCGAGCGCGGCCTGTTCGCGGACGAGGGTGTAGGCCACCTCGGGGAAGCGGGACAGCCGGGCCCTCACGGCATCGAGGACGCCCTCGAGGTGCCCCGGTTTGTCGACCTCGACGAAGACGCGGACGGAGTTGACGGAGATGTCGGGATCGGCGCTCTCCTGGCCGCTGACGATGCCGACCTGGGAGAGCACGGACCGGACCGGCTCCAGACCGCGGATGTGGCCTTCGAGCATGACCGCCATCTCGGCCGTCTGTTCGAGCGAGTACTCGACGGGCATCTTGAGATCGAGCTCGAACGAGTTCGTCTCCATCCGGGGCATGAGCTCGCGCCGGACGAGTGTGCCCAGGCCGATGACGACGATGAAGAACAGGAGGGCTCCGGCCATGATCCGGCCCTTGTGGTCGAGGCTCCACGTGAGGGCCTTCTCGTACCAGGCGACGAACCGGCCATAGACGGCGTTGAAGGCCCCGAAGACCGCTTTGAGGAGGGGCCGGAAAGGCATCCCGAGATAGTGAAAGA
>JAWOHF010000170.1:0-6093 GCA_046496285.1 Candidatus Aminicenantota bacterium | reverse complement strand
AGCCGACCTTCGACGAGGTCGCCCGCCTCGCGTCCGAATGCCGCGTCGGCGGGATGCTCGGCGGCAAGGCCGGCGTCCTCCATCTCCATCTCGGCGACGGGAAGCGGAAGCTGGAGCTCCTCTTCCGTCTCATCGGCGAGACCGAGATCCCGGCCACCCAGGTTATCCCGACCCACGCCAACCGCAACCGCGAGCTCTTCGAGGACGCCCTCCGGTGGGTGGCGTCCGGAGGGGCCGTCGACGTGACCGTCGGCCCCGACCCGATGCCCGACGACCCCGATGTGCCCCTCGAGGAGTGCGTCGCCGCGTTCATCGGCCAGGGCCTGCCCCTCGACCGGCTGATGGTCAGTTCGGACGGCAACGGCAGCATGCCGGTGTTCGACGCGTCGGGAAATCTCGTCCGCCTGACGGTGGCCACGGAAAAGGACTTCATACGGAAGTTCCGGGACCTCGTCCTCAAGAACGTCCTGCCGCTCGACAAGGCCGTCCGGCTGTTCTCGACCAACGCCGCCGACTTCTACAAGCTCACGAAGAAAGGACGGATCGAACCCGGCCGGGACGCCGACCTCATCCTGATCGACAAGGACCTCGCCCTCAGTGACGTCTTCGCCCGCGGAAGGCGGATGATGTCCGGCGGCCGCCTCCTCGCCCGCGGGACGTTCAGCGAATAGAGGGCCCCGTGGACGAAAAGACGCCCCGACCGCAGACAGCGCCCGCCGCTCCGGAGCCCACGGCCGCCCCCTCCTCGGGCACCCCCCCGAAATTCGGGGTCGCCCTCATCCCCCTCATCGCCATGGCCCTCCTGCTCGGCGTGGGCTACGGCGTCTACCAGATCAAGGCCCAGGTCCTGCTGGTCAGCGCGGCCTTCATTACCGGGACACTCGGCCTCATCCTCGGGTTCAAATGGAAGGACATGGAGCGGGGCATCGTCGACAGCATCCACAAGGCCATGCCGGCCATCCTCATCATGCTCTCGGTCGGCATCCTGGTCGGGTCCTGGATGGCCAGCGGCACCATCCCCATGGTCATCTACTACGGCCTCAAGCTCATCTCGCCCCAGTTCTTCCTGCCGACGGCCTGTGTCGTCTGCTCGGTCGTCGCCGTCGCCTCGGGCACCTCTTGGGGGACGATCGGCACGGTCGGCGTGGCCTTCATGGGCATCGCCATGGGCCTGGGCATCCCCCTGGCCCCCGCGGCCGGGGCCATCGTCGCCGGGGCCTATTTCGGAGACAAGATCTCGCCCCTGTCCGATATCCCCAACCTGGCCACGGTCATCTCCGGCTCCAACCTCTTCGACCACATCAAGCACATGATGTGGTCGGCGGTGCCGGCCTGGCTGACGGGCCTGGCGATCTACTTCTTCGTCGGACTGAGCTACGGGGCCAAGGCCGTCGAATCCGAGACCCTCGATGTCATCCTCTCGACCCTGCGGGCCAACTACACCTTCAACGTCTGGCTCCTCCTGCCGATGGCCGTCATCTTCTATTTCGCGGTGGCCAAGAAGCCGACCATCCCGGCCATGATTCTGTCCTCGCTCGCAGCCGGCGTCCTGGCGGTCGTCTTCCAGAAGGCCTCCATCCCCCTCGTGGCCACGGCCATGAACTCAGGCCTGCCGGCCCGCACGGGCGTCGAGGTCGTCGACCGGCTCCTCTCCAAAGGCGGGATGATGAGCATGATGGAGACCCAGCTCATCGCCTTCACGGCCTTCAGCTTCGGGGGCATCATGCAGAGGACGGGCTGTCTGGCCGTCATCCTGGACCGGGTCATGCGCTTCACCCAAAAGGTCTGGAGCCTGGTCCTGACGACCATCGGCGCGGCCATTCTCTCGGCCCTGATCACGGGCAGCTCGTATCTGTCGATGATCCTGCCGGCCGACCTGCTCGGGCCCGTGTATAAGAAAAAGGGCCTGGCCGCCAAGAATTTGTCGCGGATCATCGAGGAGAGCGGCGGCATCATCGTGCCGCTCGTGCCCTGGAGCATGGCCGGGGTTTACATCACGGGGACCATCGGGGTGTCGACCTTCGACTACCTGCCGTGGGCCTTCATGAACTATCTCTCGGTCGTCGTGCTGGCCGTCTTCGGCCTGACGGGGTTCACCATGGCCCCTAAGATCCGCGAGGACGAAACACAAGCCGGAAGCTAAAGCCGTTCAGCTTCCGGATCCGGGACGGTTCCTCTCGCGGCGCACCCCCGTCCGTGCTCACCGCTCCAAAGGTCTCTTCAGCATCAGCGGCTCCGCGCGGGCGGGGGCCCCCGCTCCGCTGCGTCACCGTCCCTCTCCCTAGCTTTGTTCGTCTTCGCCTTGTTCGGCCTTTTCGAGGGCTTGCTTGAAGAGCTCGTCGGCCTTGGCGTGGCGTTCCTTCTGGAGCTCGAAGGTGGCGTCGAACTTGCGGCCGAAGCCGTCCCGGCGCTCCTTCTCCTTGACCAGCATGTCGTCGAGCGAGCCCTTCTTCTTGGGGGCTTTTTCGGACCGGAGGACGGCCCGGCCCTCGCCGTCCACCCAGAGCGCGGCGCCGCAGCAGGGGCAGGTCACCTTGAAGACGCCGGGTTTGTCCTTGTCGTCCGTCATGGGCCGAATGTAGCACAATCCCGCCGGCCGCTACAAATGCCGCTACAATGCCGCTGCGTCACCGTCCCTCGCTTGTGGGACAGATGCGGTGCTTCTTCAACAGCTTGAACAGGCCTTGCCGGGTCAGGCCGATCTCCGAAGCGGTCCGCGTCCGGTGGTAGCCGCAGCGGACCAGGGCCTCGCGCAGGAACCGCCTCTCGAAATCCGCCTTGGCCGCCGAGAAGCGATGGGAGGCCGGCGTGTAGGTCTCGCCGCCGGGATTGACCTTGGGCGACAGGAAATCCTCGCGGATCAGCGCGCTGTCGCCGGCCATGATCAAGGCCCTCTGGACCTCGTTCTGGAGCTCGCGGACGTTGCCCGGCCACGGGTAGCGGACCAGGATCTCGAGGGCCACGGGAGAGAAGAACGGCCGGGACCGCCGCGTCGTCCGGGCGTGCTCGTCGAGGAAGTGGTCGAGGAGCAGCAGGACATCGTCTTTCCTGTCCCGCAGGGGCGGCAGCTCGATGGTGATGATCCTCAGCCGGTAGGAGAGATCTTCCCGGAAGCGGCCCCGGGCCACCTCCCGCTCGAGGTCCTTGTTCGTGGCGCTGACGAACCGGACGTCGACGGGCCGCGTCCGGGTCTCCCCGACGCGGCGGATCTTCTTCTCTTCGAGCACGCGCAGGATCTTCGACTGCAGAGCGAGCGGCATGTCGCCGATCTCGTCCAGAAAGAAAGTCCCGCTTGAGGCTTCTTCGATAAGGCCCACCTTGTCCCGGAAGGCCCCGGTGAACGATCCCCGGGCGTGGCCGAAAAGCTCGCTCTCGAGGAGGGCCTCGGGAATGGCTCCGCAGTTTACGGCGACAAAGGGCCCGTCCTTGCGCCGGCCGGTCTC
This sequence comes from Candidatus Aminicenantota bacterium, assembly GCA_046496285.1. Taxonomy (GTDB): domain Bacteria; phylum Acidobacteriota; class Aminicenantia; order Aminicenantales; family Saccharicenantaceae; genus RBG-16-66-30. Next base: position 2,650 of record JAWOHF010000170.1, on the reverse strand, counting down.
GTGGACCGTTCTGGCCACCAGCTCCTTGCCCGTGCCGCTTTCCCCCCAGAGGAATACGGGCGCGTCCGTGTTCCGGACCTTGTCGATCATGAACCGGATCTTGTGGACGGCCGGGGTCACGCCCAGGAAAGGGTTCTCGCCAGGGAGGGCGCCCGCGGTCAGACGGCCCGCCCCGTCACTCCCGTTCTCATTGCTCTTCAGGAGATAGAGCACCGGAGCGAGGGAGATGGCCAGGAACTCGAGGTCTTTTCTGTTGTACGCGGGCCGGGCCCCGTCTCTGGCCAGGTAAGCGATCCCCGCCGGACGGCCCTCCGACATCCAAGGATAAGATAGGATGCCCGCGGGCCACCCGGCGCCGCCCGGGTCCAGGTCGGCGAACTCGGGGGCCGCGGCCAGGTCGGGGACAAGGGCCGGCCGGCCGAACTCGAGGACCCGCCCGGCGAGAGCCAGGTCCGGCCCGCCCCCAAGGCCCAGCCCGCTGTCGTTCCCGTTCAACCCCCGAGCCACCTCGGCCTCCGTCTCCCCGTCCGGGCCGATGACCCGGAATAAAGCCCTGTCCGAGGGCACCTCGGCCAGGACAAGATCCGCGATCCGGCTCAGGGCCTGGAGCGTCTTGTTCATCGGAGAAACCTCATTCCCTCGTCCTCTTTCCTTCACTAAGAACGTACGGGGGAGTCCTTTATTCTCAGCCGCGGCGGGATTTCTTGCGAACAGCCCAAGGATTCCCCTAGAATAGGGCGAACGCCATGTCATTCCCGCCGGGAAAACCGAGGAGATCATGTCCATGAGCAAAGCCATCGTCTTGCTGGGGGTCCTGTGCCTCCTGGGATTCGGGTTCGCCTCCGAACGAAGAGCGACGGTCGGGGAAGCCCTGAAAAACGTCCGGGTTCTGGCCGTCCCGGAAAACGGCCGGCCGGTGGAAAGGACCGTGGCCGAGGCCCTACGGGAAGAGCTCGCCCCCGGGGCCGAGATCGTCGCCGGGCCCGCGGCAGCCGGCCGCGGAGCCCCCGTCCTCCGCATCTCGGTCGCCGACGAGAAAGTCTCCCCTAGCCCGGGCGCGGCCGCCCTTCGCTCGGCAGGGCGCAAGGATTGGATGTTCCTGAAGCTGGCCCCGGACGGCTCCGGCGAGCTGACGGCCTCAGCCCCGCACCTTCTCTACGCGCTCTATTGCCTGGTCAAAGAGGATTGGCTCGACCGCGACGCCGCCGAGTTCGCGGCCGGAAAGCTCGTCTCGCCCCGCTTCGCCCGGCTCGAAGGCGGCGACAACTATCTGGCCAACCCCAAGCGCATCGCCCGGGGCTACGACCCGGAATCGTCGGTCCGTGAGCTGGCCCGGCTGGGCTTCAGCCACGTGCCGGCGAACGCCCTGGCCAAAGACATGCCCGCCGAGCAGGGCCCGCCCGGCGAGATCTATTACCGTTTCTACTATTTCAGCCCCGACCTCGACCAGTTCGTCGAGACCCCCCTCAACGCCGGGGCCTATTCCCCCGAGTACCTCGAGGCCAACCTCGACCTGCTCAGGCGGAACGCCCTCCTCGCCGTCAAGTACGGCCTGACGCCCGGGCTAAATATCAGCTCGCCCCGCTCGGTGCCCGACTCGGTGCTCGAGAAATATCCCTACCTCAGAGGGGCCCGGGTCGACCATCCCTTCCGCAGCTACCGCCCGCGCTACACCCTGACCCTGTCCCACCCGGCCGTCCGCTGGCACTACGCCGAGCTCATGAAGCGCCTGATGCGGGAGGTCCCCGAGCTCGGCTACATCTATCTCTGGACGAACGACAGCGGCTCGGGCTTCGAATACACGGCCAGCCTCTATGCCGGGCGCAACGGCGGGGCCTACCTCGTCCGCGAGTGGAAGTCCCATGATTCCATCGCCGAGGCCGCGGCGGCCAACGTCCTGCGCTACTTCCGGACGCTCAAGGACGCGGCCGCCGAGACTCAGCCCGGCTTCCGCCTGCTCTTCAACCTTTTCTCGTTCTCCAACGAAGAGCGCTTCGTGCTCGACGGCCTGACCGAGGGGCTCGACCTCTGGGTCGCCCCCCAGGAGCTCGACGACTCGGAGCGGGGGCGACGGCTCAAGGCCCTGCCGGCCCGGGGCAGCGAGATCTTCACCTCGTCGCGCCTCCAGAACAACTTCCTGCTGGGCATCCCGTCGCCGTGGCTGGCGGCCGAGGAGGTCGGGCGGTTGACGGCGGCCGGGTTCGACAAGGCCACGGTCACGGTCGATCCGGCTCCACTGGCCCCCTACGACGTCAACCGGGAGGTCCTGCGGACGCTCAACTTCGATCCCGCGGCCGATATCGACGCCGTCGTGGCCGCTGCCGCGGCCCGGCTGGCGGGGCCGGAGGGCGCTCCGGCCCTGGTCAAGGCCTGGAAGCTCTGCGATGAGGCCGTCCGCGGCTTCCCGTCCATCATGCTCTACGGCGACAACAACTGGGGGTTCCCCTGGTACCGGCTGCTCGTCCGGCCCTTCGCCCCGGACATCGGCCGCATCCCCGAGGCCGAGCGCGCCTATTACGAAAAATTCATGACCGTGACCTTCAACAACCCCAACCTCGTCGATCTGGGCGTCGACATCCTCTGGACCCTGATGACCCGCGAGCAGGCCGACGCCGCCGTGGCCCAGGCCGACCGGGAGACTTGGAAACCG
>JAWOHF010000166.1:0-4752 GCA_046496285.1 Candidatus Aminicenantota bacterium | reverse complement strand
CGAGCGGGCCTGGGCCCCGTCGTGGCGGATGGTCGTCGAGCTCGGGCCCGAAGTCAGGGCCTGGGGGAGCTACCCGGGCGGGCAGTCGGGCCATCCCGGCTCGCTGCGCTACGACGATCTCGTCGACGACTGGGCCGCCGGCCGGCCGTTCGAGCTCGTGTTCCTCAAGTCCGCCGACGAGCCGCACCCGGCCCTCGCCGAGCGGACCGTGATGAGAGGCGCGAGATGATCGCGGTCGCCGTCTGTCTCTTGGTCATGCTGGCGCTGCAAGTCCTAACGCCTTTCTGGTGGTGGATCATGATCGTGGCCTTCGCCCACGGCGCGGCTGTGGCCAAGTCGGGGCGGAACGCGCTCCGGACGGGGTTTTTCGCGGCGGGGCTGCTGTGGCTCGGGGCCGGCCTCTATTTCCTCATCGCCGGCGGGCGCCCCATCGCCGGGCGCATGGCCGGGATGTTCGGCCTGGGGAGCCCGTGGCTCATGGTCCCGGTGACGGCCCTGGTCGCGGGCCTGGCCGGTGCGGTGGCGGGATACGCCGGATACGCGGTTCGCGGCGCGCTGGGCAAGCGTGACAGCGATCATAAGTGATGAAACTCATCAGCGCATGAACGCATTTCATAAGGAGAATCCGATGACGCATTCATACCGAAGGTCCTTCATGGTCCTCGCCGTCAGTCTGGCGGCCGTGCTTTCGGCCGGGGCCCAGGCCCCCTCGAAGCCCGCGGCCAAGCCTGCGGCCAAAGCGGCCGCCGGAGCGCAGGCCGACATCTTCGGGCAGCTCCGCTACCGTCACGTCGGGCCCGTCGGCAACCGGGTCATCGCCGTGGTCGGTCTGCCGGGCGACCCGAGCGTCTATTACGCCGGCGCGGCCTCGGGCGGCATCTTCAAGTCGACCGACGGCGGGGTCAGCTGGTCGCCCGTTTTCGACAGCCAGCCCGTGTCGTCCGTCGGCTCGCTGGCCGTGGCCCCGTCCGATCCGAACGTCGTCTGGGCCGGGACGGGCGAGACCTTCATCCGCAGCAACATCTCGCAGGGCAACGGGATCTACAAGTCGACCGACGCCGGCAAGACCTGGGCCTGCATGGGTCTCGAGAACACGGGCCGGATCGGCCGGGTCGTCATCGATCCGCGGGACCCGGACATCGTCTTCGCCGCGGCCATGGGCCACTGCTACGGGCCTCAGCCGGAGCGGGGCGTTTTCCGGACGACCGACGGCGGCAAGAGCTGGACGAAGGTCCTGTTCGTCGACGAGAACACGGGCTGCTCCGACATCGCCATGGACCCCAACAATCCGCGCATCCTGTTCGCCGGGATGTGGCCCATGCTCATCCGGACGTGGGGCCGGTGGAGCGGCGGGCCCGGCGGGAGCATCCACGTCTCGCGCGACGGCGGGACGACCTGGAAGAAGCTCCAGGGCGGGGGGCTGCCGGCGACGGAGATCGGCAAGGTCGCCCTGGCCGTGGCGCAGAGCGATCCGGAGCGGGTCTACGCGCTCATCGAGACCGCGGACGAAGGGCTGTGGCGCTCGGACAACGGCGGGACGAGCTGGTCTCACGTCAACCGCGACCACGTCCTCCTCAACCGGCCGCTCTACTACACGCGGCTGGTCGTCTCGCCGGGGAACGCCGACGAGGTCTATTTCCCGGCGACCCGGTTCAGCATGACCCAGGACGGCGGCAAGACCGTCAAGCGGTTCAACGTGTGGGGCGGGGACCATCACGACATGTGGATCGACCCCAAAGACGCCGACCGGATGATCGTCGGCAACGACCAGGCGGTGGTCATCAGCACGAACCGGGGCAAGACCTGGCGGGCCGTCGAGCTGCCCATCGCCCAGATGTACCACGTGGCCACCGACAATCGGGTCCCCTATTACCTCTACGGCAACAGGCAGGACGGGACCTCCTACCGCGTCCCGAGCAACAGCCGGACGGGCGGCAATATCCCGCGGGGGCTGTGGCACCCCGTCGGCGGGTTCGAGAGCGGGCACGCCGTGGTCGACCCGGTGGACAACAACATCGTCTGGTCGGGCAACTACGACGGCATGCTCGACCGCTTCGACCTGCGGACCATGCAGAGCCGGGCCGTCAGCGTCTGGCCGGAGAGCATCCAGGGCTGGGCGGCCGGGGACATGAAATACCGCTTCCAGTGGACCTTCCCCATCGCCATCTCGCCGCACGACCACAACCGGGTCTACGTCGGGAGCCAATACGTCCACCGGACGACCGACGGCGGCCACAGCTGACAGGTCATCAGCCCCGACCTCAGCACGAACGACCCGAAGAAGATGGAGCGGACGGGCGGCATCACGGTCGACGACGCCAGCCCGCTCGTCGCCTGCACGCTGTTCGCGCTGGCCGAATCGCCGCTCGCGGAGGGCGAGATCTGGGCCGGGACCAACGACGGGCTGCTCCACGTGACGCGCGACGGCGGGGCGACGTGGGTGAACGTGACGAAGAACATCCCGGGACTGCCACTCGACGGGACGATCAGCAACATCGAGCCCTCGCGGCACAAAGCGGGGACCTGCTACATCGCGGTCGATCTCCATCAGGTCAACGACCGCGATCCCTACGTGTACAAGACCGGGGACCACGGCAAGACCTGGAAGAGGCTCGGCGCGGACATCCCGCGGACACCGCTGAGCTACGCCCATTGCGTGAGGGAGGACCCGGAGCGGCCGGGGCTCCTGTACCTGGGCGTCGAGAACGCCCTGTACGTCTCGTTCGACGACGGGACGAGCTGGCTGCCGCTGCAGACGAACCTGCCGCACGCGCCCGTGCACTGGCTGACGGTCCAGGAGCATTTCGCCGACCTGGTCGTCGGCACGTACGGACGCGGATTCTGGATCCTCGACGACATCACTCCGCTGAGGCAGCTGACTTCAGAGGTGCGGAAGGCGGACGCCCATCTGTTCGCGCCTCGGCCGGCCTATCGGTTCACGAGCGTCGAGGGGCCGTCGGGAGCGCCCAACGACCCGAGCTTCGGGAAGAACCCGCCGTACGGGGCGGCCATCAATTACTTTCTCGGGGCCGAGCTGAAAGAAAAAGAAGAGGTCGTCATCACCATCGCGGATGCCGCGGGGCGGGTCGTGCGGACGCTGAAGACCGAGGCCCCCGACAAGGACGCCGGGGACGAAGGCGAGGAAAGCGGACGGAGGGCGGCCGAGGCGGTCAGCGTCCCGAAGAAAGCGGGCATCAACCGGATCTGGTGGGACCTACGCTGGGACCGGACCGATGAGGTCCGGATGTGGACGCCGACGGTCGGGCATGAGCATGCCGGGGTCGGCAGCAAGGGCTGGCGGCGATTCGTGCTCGGGCGCTTCCAGAGGGGACCGCTGGTCGAGCCGGGCGTGTATACAGTGAAGCTGAAGGTCGGCGAAAAGGAGCTCACTCAGGCGCTGACCGTGCTCAAGGACCCCAATACGGCCGGGACCGAAGCGGACATCAAGGAGCAGACCGAGCTCCTGCTGGATATCCACGGGATGACCAACGCGGTGGTCGGGCTGCTCAACCGGGCCGAGCTCGTCCGCAAGCAGCTGGCCGATCTGGAGATCGTGCTCAAGGGGAACGCGGAGGCGGCGGCCGTCCTGGAAGCGGCCCGGGCCGCCGACAAGAGGATCGTGGCCTTCGAGGACTTCTTCTTCCCGGTCGGGCTGACCGGCTCGGGCGACGAGCTTCGGTGGCCCGACAAGTTCTACACCAAGCTGGGGTTCCTGGCCCGTCACGTCTCCGAGCCGGATTTCCCGCCGACGACGCAGCAGCGGGAGGTCCACGCGCTGTTCAAGGCGCAGCTGGCCGAGCGCGAGGCGGAATTCCGGAAGCTCGTCGACGAGGACCTGGCCGCGTTGAACAAGATGCTCCGGGACCGGAACATCCCGCACATCGTCTCGCGATAAAAAAAAGAAGGGGTCAAATCTCCACTTATTAAGTTCTCTATGATCCGGGCTACGCTTTCCTGAAAAGCCGGAGAAATTTGTTAATAAGTGGAGATTTGACCCCTTCTTGAGGAGGAGAGGTTGAGAAACCATGCCTGGGTCGAAGAGTTCGCGGGGGCGGTGACGGTGTGCGACACCGAGGGGCGGATCATGGCCATGAACGCGAAAGCGCGCGAGACGTTCGCCGAGGAAGGCGGCGTCAGGCTCGTCGGGACCAACGTCCTCGACTGCCACCCCGAGCCGGCCCGGACAAAGCTCGCCAAGATGATGGAGGAACGCCGGACGAACGTCTACACCATTCAAAAGAAGGGCAAGAAAAAGCTCATCTTCCAGGCGCCCTGGTTTAAGGACGGGGTCTACGCCGGCTTCGTCGAGCTTGCCCTCGAGATTCCCGGAGACCTGCCCCATTTCTCCCGCGATTAAGAAGGGGTCAAATCTCCACTTATTAAGTTCTCTATAATCCGGGCTATGCTTTCTTGAAAAGCCGGAGAAATTTGTTAATAAGTGGAGATTTGACCCCTTCAAAGGAGAGCGAGGGTCAGCAGGGGGACGTAGGTGATCAGCAGGACGGCGGCCAAACGGATCGCCAGGAACACCCAAACGCTCCGGTAAACCTGCGGCATGGGTTCGTTGAACCGGTAGGAAGCCAGGAACAGGTTCATCCCCACCGGCGGCGTCAGATACCCGAGCTCCAGGTTGGCCAGGAAGATGACCCCGAGGTGGACGGGGTGGATGCCGAAGATGGCCCCCAGCGGGATGATCAGCGGGACGATGACCAGGATGGCCGAGTAGATGTCCATGAAGCACCCGACCACGAG
>JAWOHF010000119.1:0-8159 GCA_046496285.1 Candidatus Aminicenantota bacterium | reverse complement strand
GCCTTGACCCTGGGCATCGGCTACTTGGGGCTCAAGAAGTCCCGGACGTTCACGGATTTCTTCCTGGGAGGCAGGTCCGTCGGGCCGTTGATGTCGGCCTTCACCTACGCCGCGGCCTATTTCTCCGCCGTCCTGTTCATCGGCTTCGCCGGCCGGGTCGGCTGGGGCTTCGGACTTTCGGGGCTGTGGATCGCCGCGGCTAACACCGTCGTCGGGGTCCTCGGGGTCTGGGCCCTGCTCGGCAAGCGCATCCGGAGGATGTCGATCGACCTCCAGGTCACGACCATGCCGGAGTTCCTGGAAAAGCGCTACGGAAGCCGGGCCTTCAAGCTGGCCGCCTCGCTGGCCATCTTCGTCTTTCTCGTCCCCTACTCGGCCGCCGTCTTCATCGGATTGTCGTATCTCTTCCAGGCCAACTTCGGGCTGCCTTTCGGCACGGCCCTGATCGTCATGGGCCTGTTCACGGCCTTCTACCTCGTCCTGGGCGGCTACAAGTCCATGACCATGATCGACGTCGTCTTCGGCATGATCATGTGCCTCGGCTCGGGCGTCCTCATCGCCAGCACCCTGGCCAAGGCCGGCGGACTCGCGGAGCTCGTCGCCGGCCTCCGGGCGATCGACCCGAAGCTCACCGCCGCGGTCGGCCCGGGCGGCGCCTGGCCGCTCTTCGCCCTGGTCTTTCTGACCAGTGTGGCGCCTTTCGCCATGCCCCAGCTCGTCCAGAAGTTCTACGCCATCAAGGACGAACGGGCCATCCGGCGCGGCACGGCCGCTTCGACGGCCTTCGCCGCGCTGATCGCCGGAACGGCCTATTTCATCGGAGCGGCGGCCCGTTTTTTCCTCACGCCCGAAACCGCCCCGGGAGCCTTTTCCGGAGGTCAGCCCGTCTTCGACGTCCTGATGCCGGAGTTCCTGGCCAAGGTCGTCCCGCCGTCTCTTGGGGTCCTCATGATGCTGCTCATCCTGTCCGCGTCCATGTCGACCCTGGCCGCCCTGGTCCTCATCTCGAGCTCCTCGGCAGTCAAAGACCTCTACGCGGGATTCGTCAACCCGTCCGTGGCCGACCGGAAGCTGACCCGCCTGATGCGCGTCACCTCGGCCGCCTTCATTCTCCTGTCCGTCGTCCTGGCTTCTCTCCGGCCGGCGTCGATCGTGGCCATCCTGTCGATCTCGTGGGGGGCTATCGGGTCGTTCTTCCTCGGCCCGTTCGTCTGGGGCCTTATCAGCGAGCGGGTGACCAAGCTCGGGGCCATGGCCTCCGCCATCCTGGGCTTGGGGACCTGCCTCGCCCTGTGGGCGGCCGGGATGGCGCCGGCCGAAGCGGGGACGATCGGGATGCTGGTTTCGTTCGCGGCGAACCCGGTCATCAGCGCTTTGGCCCCTGACGGAAAAAGCGGAAGGCCGGTCAAAGCCTGAAGATCATCTCGAACTGCAGCCAGTGGAAGCGGCTGGCCCCCGGGAAATAGAAATCCCCCGGCAGGAAGTGCTCCCAGATCACCCGGCCCGAGAGATGCTTGCTGATCTCGTAGCTCAGGCGGCCCGCGAGCAGGGTCCCGCGGCGCCGGCCGTCGCCGCCGGGGAACTCTCCCGGCTGGGGCTCGACCGCACCCAGGCGATGAACGGTCAGGGTGCCGTTGGCGCGGCTGCCAAGGTCGAGGGCCAAAGAGCCGTAGATCGAGGTCAGATTGCTCCAGTAGGACGGGCGGCTCTCCCGGGTGAACGTGTAGACGTAGCTGTCGCTCCATTTGGGCCAGCGGCTGAAGAGGGGGTCCCAGCCTTCCATCTTATCCGTGTCCGGCTTGTCCCCGCTCAGATAAATGCCGCCGACGGTCGCCGTCTTGAGAACGGGCAGGACACCCTTGAGGTCGCAATCGAGATGGAACATGCCGCCGGACGCCGAGCGGCCGGCCTCGCCGTTTCGGCCTCCTTGCAGGGCCCCTTCCGCGGTCATGGCCAGGCGCTTCGCGACCGGGAACTGGACCCGGCCCCCGAAGGCGTCGACCCTGGCCGCCAGCGGCCAGAGCTCCGCGGCCCGGGTCGTCTTGCGGATGGCATAGGCGTCCGTCCTGGCTTTGCCGAAGCTCCCGGAATAGTAGACCGCCAGGGCCCGCTCCGGCTGTTCGGCCAGGGCCTGGGACCGGTCGTTGATCACCGGAAGGGACTGTTCGGTCGCGTCCGTGGCGTGGGCAAATGCCGTCAGCCGGTGGCCGGGACGCACGTCGGCGTCGAGGCGGAGGGCATTGAAGTAATAGGACCGGGAGCCGTCGGACGGGGTTCCGTCAGCGATGACGAAGCCCTCGCCAAAGGTCATGTCCTGGCGCCCGGCCGTGATGGTGAAAGGCAAGCGGCCGGGGATCGTCCATTTGACATACAGGTTGTCGGCGAAGACCTCGTGGATATTGAAAGCCCTGTCCTTGGGTGCCAGATAGACCCGGAATTCGTTGGTGGCCTTGCCCAGGATCTCGACGTTCGCTGCGGCCATCCAGCGCAGGCCGAGAGTCGTCCGGCTCCGGGTGTAGGCGGTCGCGTCGCCGGCGGCGTCGTCGAGGCTGACCGCGTTGTCCCAGGTCTCGAACCGGAATCGTTCGACGAAGATGAGCTGCCAGCGGGGCGCGGGTTCCTGGGCCGGGAGGAACGCGGGCAGCAACATCGCGGCGAGCGGGATGATGATCAGAGATTTGCGGTCCATGAGGGTCCTCAGTACAGGCCCGTCGAGCCGAACCCGCCCTCGCCGCGCGTCGTGCCGTCGAGGTCCCCGGCTTCGACCACCGACACGGCGGCCACGGGCTGGACGAGGAGCTGGGCGATCTTCATCCCCTTCTTGACGGCGAAGGGCGCCGCGCCCAGGTTGACGAGGACGACGCGGACCTCGCCCCGGTACCCGGCGTCGATGACCCCGGCCAGACGGTGGACGCCTTGGAGCGATATCCCGCTCTTGTCCCAGACCAAGCCCGCGTGACCCTCGGGGACCGCGATCTGGACCCCCGTCGGGACGGCGTAGAGCTCGCCGGGACCGACCTCACGGTCGACGACGGAGAAAAGATCCAGGCCGGCGTCGCCGGGATGGCCGTACACGGGAAGCTTGGCTTCGGGATGGATCCGCTTCACTTTCAGTTCCATGGTCGTGTCCTTTGGGCCCCCTCAGGCGTCCTCGAGCCGGACGTCCTCGAAATAGGGCCTGGCCGCGTCGAGGATGGCCTCGAGCTCTGTCCGGCTGTAAGGCTTCTTTTCGAGATAGGCCGGGTCGATGGGATCGTTGGGAACGAACGGCTGGACGGAGTAGCTTTCGACGCCGTGCAGCCATTCGCCGATCTTCATGACGTCGTCCTTGCCGACCAGGCCGGGGACGACCGTGGTCCGGAACGTGTAGCGGACGCCGCTCTGCCGGATGACGTCCACGCTCCGGACGATGCGTTCGACGTCCACGTTCGAGCGGGTCACCTCGCGGTAGCGCTCGAGCGGGGCCTTGACGTCCATGGCCACCCAATCGAGGAGCCCGGCCGAAAGAAGGCCCTCCAGCCGCTCGGGGAAAGAGCCGTTGGTGTCGAGCTTGACCAGCAGGCCCCGCTCCCGGACGACGCGGACGAGGTCTTCGACGGTTTCGTGGAGGAGCGGTTCCCCGCCCGTCAGGCAGACGCCCTCGAGCCAGCCCTTGCGGCCGTCGAGGTAGGACAGGAAGATGTCGACCGGGGTGGTCTGGAGCGCCGCCGGGGTCAGGACCAGGGCGGCGTTGTGGCAGTAGGGGCAGCGGAAATTGCAGCCGCCGAGGAAGACCGTCGAGGAGATGTGGCCGGGGAAGTCCCGGCTCGAGAACTTCTCTATTCCCTTGATCTCGACCACCCGTCGAACTCCTCGGCCGTGTTGATGACGACCCGTACGATGCCCTGAGTGTGGGCGATGAGGGTCGGGAGGATGATCGCGCCCTTGTCGTCCCTTTTGATGACGTTGATGAACTCGCGGATCTTGGACTTGCCCGGCTGCTGGGTCAGGCTGTATTCCGCGAACGCCGTTCCCGCCTCGGTCAGCCGCTTTTTGAGCGCGTCGCACTTGTTGCAGTTCGGATACGTGAAAAGAAGGTAATCCATGTCGTCTCCGCCTCGAACGATGTTTTCCGGAGCTCAGCCGATCTTGTCGTACGTGGCCCGGTCCTTGAACTCCTGCTGTTTCCCGTCGTTCCAGGTCCGGACCGGCCTCATATAGCCGACGATCCGGCTGTAGACTTCCGTTTCGTCACCGCAATCAGGGCACTGGGCGTGCCGGCCCCGGATGTAGCCGTGGCTCATGCAGACGCTGAACGTCGGGGTGATGGAGAAGTACGGGAGCTTGGTCTGGGCGATCCTCTGGACGAGCTTCTTGCAGGTCTCCCCGTCGATGGCCTCGGGCAGGAAGGCGTGGAAAATGGTCCCCCCGGTGTAAAGGGACTGGATCTCCCCCTGGTGCTGGAGGGCTTCGAAGATGTCGCGGGTGGCGTCGACGTTGAGCATGGTGGAATTGGTGAGGTAGGGATGCTTGTCGGTGCCCGCCGTGTAGATGCGGGGGTATTTCTGCTTGTCGAGGCGGGCCAGCCGGTAGGACGTGGATTCCGCGGGTGTCGCTTCGAGGTTGTAGAGATGGCCGGTCTCCTCCTGGAACTCGCGGAGGACCGACCGCATGTAGTTGAGCGTCTCGACGGCCAGGTCGCGGCCCTCCGGCGTCCCGATGCCCTTTTTCAGGAGGTTGACACAGGCCTCGTGCATGCCGCAGATGCCGATCGTCGAGAAGTGGTTGTCGAAGTGGCCGAGGTAGACCTTGGTGTAGGGCATCATGCCCTTGTCCATCATGTTGTTGACGATCTCGCGCTTGGTCTCCAGGGTCTCCTTGGCGATGATCATGAGCTCCTTGAGCCGGGCGAAGAAGTCGGCCCTCGAGGCGGCTTCGAAGCCGAGCCGGTTGAGGTTGACGGTGACGACGCCGATCGAGCCCGTCGAATCGCCCGGGCCCCAGATGCTGCCCGGCCGGCGCATGAGCTCGCGCTGGTCGAGGTTGAGGCGGCAGCACATGGCCCGGATGTCGCCCGGACTCATGTTGGTCCCGATGTAGTTCTGGAAATAGGGGATGCCGTACTTGGCCGTGGCGTCGAACAGGAGCTTGGCGGCGGGCGAATCCCAGTCGAACTCGCGGCTCAGATTGTAGGTCGGGATGGGGAAGGTGAAGACCCGCCCTTTGAGGTCGCCCTCGATCATGATCTCGAGGAAGGCCTGGTTGATCCAGTCGACCTCCTTCTGGTAATCGCCGTAGCAGGAGTCGAGCTCCTCGCCGCCGACGACGACCTTCTTGTTCTTCATGTCGTCGGGGATCGTCCAGTCGAAGGTCAGGTTCGAGAAGGGCGTCTGCCAGCCCCAGCGGCAGGGCACGTTGAGCCCGAAGATGAGCTTCTGGATGTCCTGCTTGACGTCCTCGTAGCTGAGCTTGTCGTGGCGGACGAAGGGCGCGAGGAGGGTATCGACGCTCGAGAAGGCCTGGGCCCCGGCGAACTCGGCCTGCATGGTCCCGATGTAGTTGACCATGTGCAGGGTCAGGGTGTCGAGGTGCTTGGCCGGGTTGGAGTGGACCTGGTTGGGGACGTGGCCGAAGCCCTTGCGGATGAGGTTCTCGAGCGACCAGCCGGCGCAGTATCCGACGATCGGGTAGCTCAGGTCGTGGATATGGAAGGCCCCTTCCTCGTGGGCTTGCTTGGCCCGGTCCGTGTAGATCTGGTTGAGGGCGAAGTTCGACAGGACCTCGCCCGAGACGCGGGCGTTCAGGCCGGCGAAGCTCATGACGCCCTCGTTCGAATTTTCGCGGATCTTCCAGTCGGCGTTGCTGAGATAGTCCTTGACCAGGCGCTCGAGGTTGAGCCCGATGCGCTTGGCCTCGCGGATGCCCTTGTGCTTCTCGCGGTAGAGGATGTAGGACTTGGCGACCTCGTGGTAGCCCTGCTTCATGAGGACCATTTCCACGATGTCCTGGATCTGCTCGACGGACGGGACGGTGTAGCCGCCGAACTTCTCCTCGATCATGAAGCTGACGATGTCGGAGGCGTTCTTGGCGATGGCCCGGTCCTTGATGCCCTGCGACTGCATGGCCTTGAAGATGGCGTTGGTGATCTTCTCCTGGTTGAAATCGCTGACCGTTCCATCCCGCTTCTTGATCCTGGCTACCGCGCTGACCATCGAAATACCTCCTTCTCTCCGCCCGGGCTCAAGGCCCTGGGATTTCCGCCGGGGACGTGCTAAAATCAACCCTTCCCGAAACCATGGCAAAAACAAACGGCCTTTCGGCCTTATCCCATATATTGTGTGGCTACTAGTGGGAAAATACCAAATGTTGTATTTTCCGAGCAGACTCTACTCCTTGAAAATCGGCTTGTCAAGCCTTTTTATGAATTTTGTGTTAACTTGTTGAGGGTCCCATGGATACGCTGGAAGTACGGAGCCGGACGCGCGAGGAACTGATCGATCTGACCGGCCAGGTCGGCCGGCTCGTGGCCGCCGCGGGGGTCAAGGACGGCCTTTGTTTCGTCTTTGTCCCCCACACGACGGCGGCCGTGACCATCAACGAGAACGCCGACCCCGACGTCAAGGCCGACATCCTGACGGCCCTGCGGAAGGTCGTCCCGGACGGCCTCCCCTACGAGCATGCCGAAGGGAACTCGCCGGCCCACGTCAAGTCGAGCCTGGTCGGGTCGTCGCTGACCGTCATCGTCGAAGGCGGCCACCTGCAGCTCGGCACCTGGCAGGGCATCTGCTTCTGCGAGTTCGACGGCCCGCGGACCCGCAAGGTCTGGGTCCAGGTCGTCGGCAAGTAGCGGTTGAATAGCGGGGGGACATGTACCGCAGGTACGTGTCCCCTCTCGTTGTCGGCGGCAGGCGCCTCCTTAGCCTGATCTATTCACGAGTCGAGGCGGCTGCAGATGCAAGGCGCGGAGGGTGAAGCCGTACTCCTAGTACTGCGAACCCTTCGCAACACAGCAGATGCGGCCGGATCGGCTCGCCCGGAGGGTAAGAATGCCGGTCTTTCCGGGAGCAGCTTCCGGGAATCCTATGAAAAGCCTGCAAGTTGGAGATCTTACGGATATCGTAGGACTTAGATGACACATCGGCATTCTTATGAATAGATCAGGTTAGAAACGGAGGCCGAGCGCGCGGAGCTCCGCCTCGAGGTCGGTCTCCGGCGTGTAGCGGACGCCGCGAAGGCCGGCGGCCACGGCGCCCCGGACGTTCCTCTCCATGTCGTCGATGAGGACGCATTCTTCCGGCGGCACTCCGGCCCGGCGGGCTGCTTCCAGATAGATGGCCGGATCGGGCTTCAGCAGCCGGAGCTCGTAGGACAGGACGTAGGCGTCGAAAAAGAGGATCTCGGGGTAGCGGCCCCGGATGAAGTCGAACCGGACGGGGTCGACGTTCGAAAGAAGGACCGTGGGGAAACCCGCCGTCTTGACCCTCGCCAGGATGTCCACGACCGGCTCGTTGAGCGAAAAGATGTCCTTGTAGGCCTCGTAGAACTCGTCGGATGGAACGTTAGCGCCGATGGCCCGGTTGACCTGGGCGCAGAACTGTTCCGGCGTCAGGACGCCTCCGTCGAAGCGCCGGATGAGCTCGAGATCGCCGTGGACGGCCGTCTTGACGTCCTCGAAGGGCTTGGCCGCCCGCTCGGCCAGCCGGCGCAGGAAGATGTCGTTGTCGAACCAAAGAACGACGCGGCCGAGGTCGGAGATGACGGCGCGGATCATGGATGGCCTTTATAACAGAACGGCGCCTTCATCGCAAACCGAGGCCTTATTTCGTTGACATTGGCACATCGGCGCGTTAGACTGAGATCACCCGATGCTTTCAGCAACACGTCTTCGGACGCACAAGGGCAAGACCTCAACCCGGAACAGGGATCAGTCCATAGACTAGCATCCAGGAAGGAGGACCCATGCCTATGAAACGGACGACCCACCGCAGCTCGAAGGGCACCAAGCTCTACGCCGTGCGCGACAGCAAGGGGCGCTTCGTCGACATCCAGACCTACAAGCGGGCCCACGCCGCCGACATGAGGCGCAAGAGCAAGGCCGAGACGGCCAAGAAGAAATCCAAGTAACCCACCCTCTCAGACCCTAAGCCCGGGCGGCCGGTCTCCCCAGCGAGGAGGCGTGC
>JAWOHF010000032.1:0-3616 GCA_046496285.1 Candidatus Aminicenantota bacterium | reverse complement strand
GGACGACCTCGTCCACGTACCGGATGGACTCCAGGATCTGCTTGCGCTCCTCGTAGGTGTAGTAGGCGCGCTTGCCCTTGCCGGCGTTGAACTCGTCGGTCGACAGGGCGACGATCAGGTAGTCGCCGAGCTCACGGGCGCGGCGCAGGATGTTGATGTGGCCGCGGTGGATGAGGTCGAACGTCCCGTACGTGATGACCTTGCGCATAGGCCTATGATAGCCGATTTCCGGCCAATTGCAACACGAATTATTCGGCCCCTCTGCCGTTCCCGGGCTTCTCGCGGGCTCGGGCGGTTCCTCTCGCGGCGCACCCCCCCTCCGTGCTCGCCGCTCCAAAGCGCTCACAGGCATCAGCGGCTCCGCGCGGGCGGGGGGCCCCCGCTCCGCTGCGTCACCGCCCCACGCCCGACGTGTCCCCACCCCTGATCATGGGGGTCTTCAGGGGGACATCTTTCGCCATCGCTTCGTTCCAATGCCCCGGCCACTGCAGAAGGTCCGCAAATGATGTTGACAAGCCGGAATCATGGAATTATCCTCCCCTTATGAAGAAGAGAAGCACGCTGCTGTTGGCATTGGCTGTCACGCTGGCCCTCCTCGCCGGCGGATCAACCGTCGGCGGGCAGGTCAAGGCGCCCGCGCCTACCGCCGCCGCTCCGCCGCCCGGGCTCGACGCCCTGGTCGCCGGGGTCATGACGACCTTCGAGGTCCCGGGGGTCGGCCTGGCCATCGTCAAGGACGGCCAGGTCGTCGTCACCAAGGGCTACGGGGTCCGCAAGATAGGCGTGCCCGGCCCCGTCGACGGCCGGACGCTGTTCGGCATCGCCTCCAACACCAAGGCCTTCACGGCCACGGCCCTGGGCATCCTGGTCGACGAGAAGAGGATCGAGTGGGACGCGCCGGTCACACGCTACCTTCCCTGGTTCCAGATGTGGGACCCCTTCGTGACCCGGGAGATCACGGTCCGCGACCTGCTCGTGCACAGGAGCGGGCTGGGGTTGGGCGCGGGCGACCTGCTGCTTTGGCCGCCGTCCGAGTACTCGCGCCGGGAGATCGTCGAGCGGCTGCGCTGGATCCCGCTGGCCCGGAGCTTCCGCGGGGCCTACGCCTACGACAACATGCTCTACATCGCGGCCGGCGAGCTCATCGAGGCCGTCAGCGGGACGCGCTGGGAGGACTTCATCGTCGAGCGGATCTTCAGGAAGGTCGGCATGGAGGGCAGCCGGCCGCGCCACACGGCCGACGTCGCGGGCCTGAATCTGGCCTTCCCCCACGCCCCGCTCGAGAGCGGATTGCGCGCCGTCGCGCCGTCGGAGAACGACAACATGAACGCCGCCGGAGGCATCCTGTCGAACGCCGAGGACCTGGCGAAATGGATGACCGTCCAGCTCGCCGCGGGCAAGCTCGCCGACGGCTCGAGGCTTTTCTCGGAGCGGACGGCCCGGGAGCTTGTGACGCTCGTCACCCCGATGCCCATCGCGCCGCCGGCGCCGGAGCTTCGCGCCCAGCACATGAACTTCCGCGGCTACGCCCTGGGGTTCAACGTCAACGATTACCGGGGGCGCAAGCTGGTCAGCCACACGGGCGGCCTGACCGGCTACGTCTCGCGCCTGGCGCTCGTGCCCGAGATCGGGCTGGGGGTCGCGGTCCTGACCAACCAGGAATCGAGCGAAGCGTTCCAATCGATCGTCTACGCGGTCCTCGACTACTACCTCGGGGCCCCGAGGACCGACTGGGCGGCCGCCTATCTCAAGGTGCGGGAAAGACGGAAAGCGTCGACGGCCGAGACGCTCGAGAAAGCCGCGGCGCAGCGGGAGGCGGAGGTCAAGCCGTCGCTGCCGCTCGAGCGCTACGCGGCGTCCTACGAGGACGCCTGGTACGGGACCATCGACGTGGCGCTGGAGGGCGGGAGGCTCGTGATGCGCTTCACGAAGTCGCCGGGCCTGGTCGGCGACCTGGAGCACTGGAGCCGGGAGACGTTCGTCGTCCGCTGGCGGGACCGGGAGCTGCGGGCCGACGCCTACGTGACGTTCGTGCTCGGCCCGGACGGGGAGATCGTCGAGGCTAGGATGAAGCCCTTCTCACCCGACGTCGACTTCAGCTACGACTTCCAGGATTTGCTGCTGAAGCCGAAGGCATCAAACAAGTAAGCGGACGTCGTCTAGGGTCATTTGGTAATAGGCATCCCGGATGTTATCGAACCAAGCGGCCGGCTTGACTATTACGATTGAAGCGATTAGAATAAAATAGAATTCATTAGAGGATAATCAAATCATGTCCAAGACGATCACGCTGCGCGTCTCCGAAGACCATTACGAGGCCTTCAAGAGGTACGCCCAAAGCGAGAACCGGAACATCTCCAACGCCATCGAAACTCTGGCCTTAAAGCAGATCGAGAGGCTCAGTTTCGCCGACGACGACGAGATGGAAAACATCCTCGCCGACCGAGTGCTGATCTCGAGGATCAAGACCGGGGCCAGGCAGGCCAAGGAGCGAAAAGGCCGGTTCGTTGAGTGAGTTCCGGATCTTCGAGACCGATCAGTTCCTGGACGATCTCGAAAAGATCTCACCGGCCAGGCGCGGCAAGATCGAGGCCAAGCTTCGGGACTTCGTTTATGCCCAACTGAGTGAGCAACCCTACTTCGGATCTAATATCAAGAAACTCCGCGGCTTCAAACCTGAAACCTGGCGGTACCGGATCGGGCCCTATCGGTTTTTCTATACTGTTGCCGACAAGGAACGGGTCGTCAGCATGGTCGCCGCAGATTCGCGGCAGGCGGGATAATAAAGGCCTCGGAGGCCCGGGGCCATCGCCCCCTAGGGGATCTTCAGAGCCCAAGCTCGGCAAGGATCGCTTTGAGGTAGTCGGCGGATTTGAAGCTCTGCCTCCAGCGGGCCTCGAGCTTGGCCGGGAAGCCGGGATCGATGGCCGTTATGCGGCCGAGGAGCCCGGCCGCGTAGGCCTTGTCCTCGTCCTCGAGCACGCCCCACCAGGTGAAGTAGATAAAGACAATGTTGAGGTGGAGGAACTCGTCGGCCGGCTTGAGCTCGATGGACCGACGGAAATGGACCTTGGCCCGGTCGGCGTAGGTCATCAGGGGGTAGTTGTAAAGAAGATGGACCATCCCCATCTCGTAGTGCGCGAAGGCATCGATGGGATTGGCGAGGACGGCCAAGCGGAAGGCATCCACTTGCCGATCAGCGAGCCCGGGGTGGACCACTATGACATCTCGCCCGACGGCCAGGAGCTCGCCCTGGTGGCCGATTCCGATCCGACGGGGGTGGAATCGAACCTGGACATCTACATCATGCCTACCGCGGGCGGCGTGGCGCGGAACGTGACTCCGGACAATCCGGCTCCGGATTTTTCACCCGCGTACAGCCCCGACGGCCAATGGTTGGCTTACTCGCGGCGTCAGATCCGCGGGTTTTATGCCGACCGTGCGCGTCTTGCGCTGTACCATCGCCCGTCGGGCAATCATCCGGTGCTGACGGAGGATTTCGATCGCACTGTCACCGGTGCGATTTGGGCTCCGGACAGCAGCGGCCTGTACGCCGCCGTGGACGACGCGGGCCATTATCGGATCCACCGCGTCGACGTTCCCTCGGGAGCGGTCC
>JAWOHF010000113.1:0-2584 GCA_046496285.1 Candidatus Aminicenantota bacterium | reverse complement strand
CGGCCCGTTCGCTAAAACAGGGGAAAGAGAGGGGGACGGCGACCGCTGGGGAGTAGGGAGCAGGGGGGCGGAAGGGCAGCGGGGCTGGGGGGTGATAAAAGGGAATGAGTATTGTGTCCCTAAATTAGGAGGTCGAGGAGCTCGAGCGGGGAGGCGATGACGGCGGCGGCGCCGTGGGCCCGGAGCTCCGTTTCGTCGCGGAAGCCCCAGAGGGCCCCGACCGGGACCATGCCGGCGGCGACGGCGGTCAGCATGTCGATGTTGGTGTCGCCCAGGAAAAGGCAGGAGGCCGGGGGGACGCCCAGGCCGGCGGCGATGGCCAGGGCGGCGGCCGGATCGGGCTTGAGCGGCTGATCGGGGAGGGCGCCGCGGACGGCGGCGAAGGCGTGGCCGGGAAGCAGCTCGCGGACCATCTCCTCGGTGAAGGGATGGGACTTGTTGGAGAGGACGGCGGCCTGGATGCCGCGGGCCGAGAGGGCCCGGAGGAGGTCGGGGATCCCGGGGTAGGGGCGGCTGTGGAGGCGCCAAGCGGCGGCGTATTCGCGGCGGTAATCGCGGATGATGCCGGCGACCTCGTCGTCGGAGAGGGCCGGGGAAGGGGAGGGGGGAGAAGAGGGGGAAGAAGAGGGCAGAGATGAAGAAGAGGGCGAGGCGGCCGCCGGAGAGGCGGGAGGGGCGCACGCCCGGCGGACGGCCTCGTCGATGCCCTGGCCGACGACCTGCTTATAGGCTTCGACGGGGTGGGGCGGCAGGCCGCGGGCCCGGAGGACGACGTTCATGGCCCCGGCGATGTCCTCGAGGGTGTCGAGGAGGGTGCCGTCGAGGTCGAAGATCACCGCCTGTGTTCCGTTGGCCGGGCTATCGCTCATTCCAGCCGCTCCCTTTCTTCTTTAAGCGTCTTTCGGCGTCCATGCCGGTCCGGCCTCTCATGTTGACGGGGCCGGCCAATTCCCTGATAATTGGGTCATGGATCTCCTTCATGGTAATTGCCGAGCGGAAGTCTGTCAAACTTCCGGCGTGATCGTCTCCGTTCGCGGCAGCGTCGTGGACGCGAGGTTCGACGAGCGGCTGCCGCCGATCTACTCGATGCTCTACGCGGGAGATGAAGGCCGGATCGCCATCGAGACGTTGGCGCACCTGGACGCCCGCCACGTCCGCGGGGTGGCCTTGACGCCCACCCAAGGACTGGCCCGCGGCATGGCCGTGCAGGACTCGGGCGGGCCGTTGAAAGCGCCGGTCGGCAAAGCGATCCTCTCGCGGGTCTTCGACGTGTTCGGCAACACCATCGACCGCGAAGGAGAGTTGTCCGGGGTCGAGTGGCGCTCCGTCCACAGCGCCTCGCCGCCGCTGGCCCGGCGTTCCGTCAAGTCGGAGATCTTCGAAACGGGCATCAAGGTCATCGACGTCCTCATGCCGCTCGAGCGCGGCGGGAAGGCGGGCCTGTTCGGCGGCGCCGGCGTGGGCAAGACCGTGCTGCTCACCGAGCTGATCCACAACATGATCGGGCACCAAGAGGGCGTCAGCATCTTTTGCGGGATCGGCGAACGCTGTCGCGAAGGCGAAGAGCTGTACCGGGAGATGAAGGCGGCCGACGTGCTGCCGAACACGGTGCTGGTCTTCGGTCAAATGAACGAGCCCCCCGGCGCCCGCTTCCGGGTCGGGCACGCCGCCCTGACGATGGCCGAGTTCTTCCGCGACGACGAGCAGCGCGACGTGCTGCTGCTGATCGATAACATCTTCCGCTTCATCCAAGCCGGCATGGAGGTGTCCGGACTTCTGGGGCAGATGCCGTCGCGGCTGGGCTACCAGCCGACGCTGGGCACCGAATTGGCCGGCCTGCAGGAGCGCATCGCCAACACCGACTCGGGCGCCATCACCTCGATCCAGGCGGTGTACGTGCCGGCGGACGATTTCACCGACCCGGCGGCCGTGCACACGTTCTCGCATCTCTCGGCCTCCATCGTGCTGTCGCGCAAGCGGGCCGGCCAAGGCCTTTACCCGGCCATCGACCCGCTGGAATCCAACTCCAAGATGGCCACGCCGGGCGTCGTCGGCGAACGGCATTACGCCGTGGCCCAGGAGATCCGGCGGACGCTGGCCAAGTACGCGCAGCTCAAGGACATCATCGGCATGCTCGGCCTGGAGCAGCTTTCCCTGGAGGACCGCAAGTTGGTCGCGCGGGCCCGCCGGCTGGAGCGCTTTCTGACCCAGCCCTTTTACACGACCGAGCAGTTCACCGGCCTCGAAGGAAAGCTGGTCAGCCTGAGCGACGCGCTGAAGGGCTGCGAGCGGATCCTGGGCGACGAGTTCCAAGACGTCCCGGAGAGCGCGCTCTACATGATCGGGACGATCGACGAAGCGGAGGGGAAAAAATGAACCTCAAGGTCCTCCTGCCCTTCGAGGTGTTCGCCGAGAAGAGCGGCGTGTCGCGCATCGTCATCGAGACGCGCGACGGCTCGTTCGGGCTCCTGCCTCACCGGCTCGACGGCGTCGCCGCGCTCTCGCCCGGGATCCTGATCTACGAGACCGAAGCGGAGGGCGAGGCCTACGTCGCCGTGGACGAAGGGGTCATGGTCAAGAGCGG
>JAWOHF010000104.1:0-3742 GCA_046496285.1 Candidatus Aminicenantota bacterium | reverse complement strand
CGGTCGAACCCGAGGGACTTGGTCTTCATGAACCGGACCTGCCCGAAGATGACCATCGTCCCGACGATCAGGGCCCCGCTCAGGGCGAACTGGAAGACCACCAGGGCCTTCCGGAAAAGGCCGCCCCGGCCACCGGGGCCCGGCCCGTCCTTGAGGACCACCCCCGGCCTGAAGGACGACAGGAAGACGGCCGGATAGGCCCCGGCCATGGCCCCCGTGACGAGCGCGACGAGCCCGATGCCGGCCAGGACGGACGGGCGCAGGAAGTCGCCGAGCGCCAGGGATTTGGCCGCGAGCCGGTTGAAGGCGGGCAGGACGAGGGCGATCAGGAAGAGGGCCGACACGAGGGAGACGAAGGTGAAGACCAGGGACTCGCCGAAGAACTGGCGCATGATCTGGGCGCGCCCGGCCCCGACAACCTTGCGCAGCCCGACCTCGCGCGCCCGCCGGGCCGCGCGGGCCGTGGCCAGGTTCATGAAGTTGACGCAGGCGACGAACAGGATGAGGGCGGCGATGGCCGAGAAGATCCGGACGTTCTCCTTCCGGCCCCAGATCTCGAGGTAGAGGTCCTTGAAGGGATAGAGTGAAGGCTCGAGGATGGTCTGCGGGTGCGAGCGGCGGATGCGGTCGAAGATCTTGGCGTTGAACGCGGCGATGTCCGTGCCGGGGGCCATTTCGACGTAGGTCCAGAAGGCCATGTTGAACCACGTGTCGAGATAGTTCGGGCGGTTGTACAGGCGGCGGGCCAGATCGAACGGCACCCAGATGTCGAACCGGATCGAGGAGTTCCGCGGGATGTCTCTCATGACCCCCGCCACGCGGAAGCTGTAGGTCTTGTCCAAGGTCACCGTCCTGCCGAGGGGGTCCTCGGGGCCGAACATCTTCTTGGCCGCGGTTTCCGAGAGGACCATCACTCCGGGATCGCCCATAAGGTCTTTGACCTGCCCGTTGACCAGGGGGAACGTGAAGATCTCGAAGATCCCTGGATCGGCCATCTGGACGGGCTCCCGGAAGGCCCGGTCCCCGTGCTCCAGCAGATGCTCCGCCTGTCCGTTCTGGACCCGGGCCGCGTTGAGGACCTCCGGGTATTCGGCCTTGAGGGCCGGGCCGAGCGCCGGGACCGAGCCCGTGCCGGTCACGACCCGGCTCCCGTAGTGCTGGGTCGTCCGGACGAGGTAGATGGAGTCCGATCTCTCGTGAAAGCGGTTCGTCCCGACCTCGTCGATGACCCAGGCCAGGATGAGGACACAGCAGGCCATGCCCATGGCCAGCCCGGCGAGGTTGATGAAGGAATACCCTTGATGCCGCTTGATGTTCCTCAGAGCGATCAGGACATAGTTCTTGAACATGGTTCTTTTCCTTAGGCTTTTTCTTATGCTCGAAACATGCCAAGCCCGCGGCCCGGCCCGCGAGGTGGGGTGCGGGAGAAGAGGCGCCGCCGGATGTCCGGAAACGGGCAAGCGCTGTCCGCGAGCGGACAGGTCATCAACGCAGCGAGCCCTTGGTCCTGACCGCGGACCGGGCCGTGCAACCTTCCGCTCCGTCGGAGCGTAATTCCGGATGGAGAGCCCGATCTCCGAACCGCCCTCGAAGGGGGAATGACCGACATGTTCAAGAATTACCTGGTCACGAGCTGGAGGAACATCCTGAGATCCAAGGGGTTCTCCTTCCTCAACATCGCCGGCCTGGCCGTCGGCCTGGCCGTCTGCCTGCTCATCATGATCTATGTCCGGGCCGAGACGAGCTATGACGCCTATCACGAGCACGTCGACCGCATCTACAGGATCCAGAACGCCTGGCTCAACGCCGACGGCTCCATCCAAGGGGAGTTCGCCACCCTGGCCCCGTCCTACGCCAACCTCCTGCGCAACGATTTCCCTGAGATCGAGCGCCTGGCCCGGACATGGAACCGGAGCGGCACCATCGTCAAGGCCGGCGACAAGACCTTCACCGAGGAGCGCTTCTTTTTCGCCGAACCGGAGATCTTCGACATCCTGACCCTTCCGTTTGTCCAGGGGGACCCGGCCACGGCCCTCGACGACGTCGGGGCCATCGTCCTCTCGAGGACCACGGCCCGCAGATATTTCGGGAGCGACGATCCCATGGGCCGCGGCCTCGTCCTCCCGTCCAGCAACAACTTGGAGTTCCGGGTGACGGGCGTCATGGAGGACGTCCCCCCCAACTCGCACATCCACTTCGATCTCCTGGCGTCCTACATCACCTTGAAAGGCTTCTCCGGGAGCGGGGACGCGGACTATTTCCACGGCACGCGGAATTTCTCGGACAACGTGACGGCCGTTTTTGTCCGCCTGGCGGCGCCCCACGGAGGGCCGGCCTTTCAGGCTAAGATGCCGGATTTCCTCGACCGTCACTTCCCGGCGCGGGAGGACGCTCAGGGACGCCTGGTCAAGGCCAGCGAGTCGCGGACCCTGCACGTCCAGAAGGTCAAGGACATCCATCTCTATGCCCACACCCGTTCCGACTTCGAGCCCGCCGGAGACATCCGGACCGTCCGCTTGTTCACGGCCGTCGCCCTGTTCATCCTGGCCATCGCCTGCGTCAATTTCATCAACCTATCCACCGCCCGGGGCGTCAAGCGGGCCAAGGAGGTCGGGCTGCGCAAGGTCATCGGCGCCGCGCGCCGGACGCTGGCCGTCCAGTTCCTCGGCGAGTCGTTCCTGATCACGTTCTTCGCCCTCCTCCTGGCGGCCGGACTGGTGCTCCTGGCCTTGCCCGCCTTCGGCCGCTTCGTCGGGCACCCCTTCGGGGCCGGCTCGCTCCTCTCCCCGGCCGGCCTGGGGCTTCTCCTGGCCGGCTTCCTGGTCACGGCGACGGCCGCCGGCATCTACCCGGCTCTCTACCTGGCCTCGTTCCGGCCCTCGACCATCCTCCGCGGCGAGCTGACCAAGGGAAAAGGCGGGGCCGCCCTGCGCAAGTCGCTCGTCGTCCTCCAATTCGCCATCTCCATCGCCCTCATCTTCTCGGTGACGGTCATCATCAGGCAAACCCGCTTCCTGCGGACGGCCGACCTCGGGTACGCCCGGGACAACATCATCTGCGTGCCGGTCGAGCAGGCCGTCTCCCGTCGCTGGACGGACATGAAGGCCGCGCTCCTCCGCGAACCGGCCATCCTGTCGGCGGCCCTGTCCAAGCGGGCCCCCGCGGGACGGCTCCTCGATTCACCGGGCTTCTGGGCCGAGGTCGACGGCGCCCGGGTCCAGAGCGCCTTCGGCATGCCGCACAACCGGGTCGAGCACGATTTCTTCAGGACCTACGGCATGACCCTCGTCGCCGGGCGGGACTTCGACGAGCGGATCCCGAGCGACGCCGCGGAAGCCTTCGTCCTCAACGAGACGGCCGTCCGGCGGCTCGGGTTCAAGAGCCCGGAAGCGGCCTTGGGGGCCGCCTTCGGGACCTTCGCCCCGAACAGAACGGGCCGGGTCATCGGGGTTGTCCGCGATTTCAACTACGAATCCCTCCACCAGCCCATCGTCCCCATCGTGACCTACATCGCGCCCAACCAGGCCAACACCCTGTCCTTGCGGATCGCCGCGGGGTCGCTGGGCAAGGTCGTTCGGCACGTCCAATCGGTCTTCGACAGCATCCATCCGGCCGGGCCGGTCAACTACGATTTCCTGAGCGAGCGGCTGGCGGCCCTCTACAGGAGCGAAGAGCGGGCCATGCGGATGTTCTTCTTCTTCAGCCTTCTGGCGGTCGGCGTGGGCTGCCTGGGGCTGTTCGG
>JAWOHF010000264.1:0-17655 GCA_046496285.1 Candidatus Aminicenantota bacterium | reverse complement strand
CAGCGCGATGAGACGAGGCTTGCTGACGTGGTGCGTGAAGAGCGCGCCCGTGTCGGAGCGGGTGTTGCGGTCGAGCTCCTCGGCCTTCTCCCGGGCGGCCTCGACGATGGACTTAGCTTCCGCCTCGGCCTTCTTGAGGGTCTCGCCGGCCTTGGCTTGGGCCTCCTCGAGGATCTTGGCGGCCTCTTCCCGGGCCTTGGCCACACCCTCGTCCTGGATGCGTTGGATAAGCCCCTGCAGCTGTTCGCTCATGTTCGACTCCTGAATCCCAAAAATACAGGGACGGGCGGGTCGTGTCAAGCTCAACTCGCCGGGCCGCAAGGTTGTCTCCGGAGGCCCGGCGAGTTGAGAACGGGCCGGATTTCGGCTATAATGGCGGCTCCATCGTATCTGGTATGGCTGTTCGTCCGACCCGGGCCGTGTCCGGCCCGGAAAACCCACCCAGCGATGAATTTATGTAAAGGCCAACGTCCATGAGCACCGCGACGGCGAGAATGCGCAACATCGGCATCAGCGCCCACATCGATTCCGGCAAGACCACCTTGACCGAGCGCATCTTGTTCTATTGCAAAAAGATCCACCGGATCCACGAGGTCAAAGGCAAGGACGGGGTCGGGGCCACGATGGATTCCATGGACCTCGAGCGCGAGCGCGGCATCACCATCGCCTCGGCCACGACCAACGTCGCCTGGGGCGGCCACTCCGTCAACATCATCGACACCCCGGGCCACGTCGACTTCACCATCGAGGTCGAACGCTCCCTCCGGGTCCTCGACTCGGCCGTCCTCGTCCTCTGTTCGGTCGGCGGGGTCCAGTCCCAGACGATCACCGTCGACCGCCAGCTTCGCCGCTACAACGTCCCGTTCATGGCCTTCGTCAACAAGCTCGACCGCATCGGGGCCAATCCGCTCAAAGTCCGGGACCAGATCGCGGAAAAGCTCGGCCACAACGCCGTCCTCATGCAGATGCCCATCGGCCTGGAGACGGCCCTCGAGGGCCTGATCGACCTGGTGGCCATGAAGGCCCTCTACTTCGACGGCCCCGACGGCGAGGTCGTCCGGCCCGCCGACATCCCGCCGGAGCTCCTCGCCGAGGCCGCCGGGCTTCGCGAGAAGCTGCTCGACGCCGCCTCGATGTTCTCCGACGAGCTGACCGAGGCCGTGCTCGAAGGCCGGCCGACCGAGGCCCTCATCCGGGCCGCCGTCCGCCGGGGCACGATCGCCCGCAAGCTGGTCCCCGTCTTCATCGGCTCGGCTTACAAGAACAAGGGCATCCAGCCCCTGCTCGACGCCGTCGTGCATTACCTCCCCGATCCCGCCGAAGTGGAGAACAAGGCGGCCGACCTGGACAACGACGGGGCCGAGCGGGTTCTCGTGCCCGACCCCGCGGCCAAGACCTGCGCCCTGGCCTTCAAGCTCGAGGACGGCCCCTACGGACAGCTGACCTACATCCGCATCTACCAGGGAAGCCTCCGGCGCGGCGACGAGCTGGTCAACTCCCGCTCCGAGCAGAAGATCCGGGTCGGCCGGCTGGTCCGCATGCACGCCGACACCATGGCCGATATCGACGAGGCCCCCTGCGGCGACATCGTGGCCCTGTTCGGCGTCGAATGCGCCTCGGGCGACACGTTCTGCAGCCCGGGTCTCCGGCTGGCCATGAGCGCCCTCTACGTCCCGGAGCCCGTCATCTCCCTGGCCGTCTCGCCCGTCGACAAGAACGCCGGCGACCGGATGGCCAAGGCTCTCGGCCGGTTCACCAGGGAAGATCCCACGTTCCGGACCCACGTCGACCCCGAATCCAACCAGACCATCATCCAGGGCATGGGCGAGCTCCATCTCGACGTCTATGTCGAGCGGATGAAGCGAGAGTACCGGGCCGAGGTCCGGGTCGGGAAACCCGAGGTCGCCTACCGTGAGGCGCTCGGCCGGCGGGTCGATTTCGACTACACCCACAAGAAGCAGACCGGAGGGTCCGGGCAGTTCGCCCGGGTCATCGGCTATCTCGAGCCCCTGGCCAAGGGCGCTTACGAATTCGCGAGCGAGGTCAAGGGCGGACGCATCCCGCGGGAGTTCATCCCCTCCTGCGACAAGGGCTTCAAGGCCGTCATCAAGAAGGGCCCGCTCATCGGCTTCCCCGTGATCGGCGTCCGGGCCGTGCTGACCGACGGCCATTATCATCCCGTGGACTCCTCCGACATCGCCTTCCAGACGGCCGCCCAAGGGGCCTTCCGGCAGGTCTACATGAAGTCCAGCCCCCAGATCCTCGAGCCGATCATGAAGGTCTCGGTCGAGGGCCCGTCCGAGTTCTCCGGCAATATCTTCGGCTCGATCAGCCAGCGGCGGGGCATCATCGTCAGCTCGGTCGAGGACGGGACCTTCTCGCGGGTCGACGCCGAGGTCCCCCTGAGCGAGATGTTCGGCTATTCGACGGTCCTCCGCTCCCTGACCCAGGGCAAGGCCGAGTTCACCATGGAGTTCCTGAGATACGGCCGGGTGCCGCCGCCCGTGGCCGAGCTCCTCAAGGAGCAGCACCTCGAAAAGCGGACCAAGGACGCCCGGAAATAAGCGGAGGAGACGATCATGACGCAGACGGTCAAAGAAGAACTCGTCAAGAGGAGCCCCCTGAGGGTCCTCGAAAAGTCCATCTCCGGGGGGCTCGGGAAGGGCCGCCTGGGTGTGCTCGCCTCGCGCAAGGGCGTCGGCAAAACGGCCTGCCTCGTCCACATGGCCTCGGACAAGCTCATCCAAGGCCGGCCCGTCATCCATGTCTCGTATTCGAGCCGCGTCGACTACATCATCAAATGGTACGAGGACATCTTCAAGGAGATGGCCAAGAAGCCGCGGATGAAGGGCGCCCTGGCCATTTACGACGAGATCATCCGCAACCGGGTCATCATGAACTTCAAGCAGGACGGGGCCCGGACGGAACAGGTCCTGCGGAGCCTGGAGGCCATGATCGTCCACGGCAACTTCCCGGCCGAGACGCTGATCGTCGACGGCCTCGATTTCGCCCAAGTCGATCCGCAGGACCTCGGGAAGTTCAAGGAGTTCGCCGTCCGGCTGGGGCTCGAGATCTGGTTCAGCGCCTCCCTCAAGGGGGACGAGCCCCTGTTCAACGAAGAAGGAGCGCCGTTCCTGCTCGAGGGCCTGATGGGCGCGATCGACGTCCTCATCACCCTTAGGCACCACGCCGACCACGTCCACTTCAACCTGGTCAAGGACAACGGCAAGCCGGCTCCCAAAGTCTTGGGGTTGAAGCTCGATCCGACCACGCTCCTCATCGTCCGGGCCCCCGCCCGCCGGGCCCGCTGACCTCCGGGCGGCAGCAACCCCGGTTTTTTGACCCGCCGGAAGATCTGTGCTATATCCGTAAGAGCCGTCGTGGGGGTATTCCCCTGAAGGAAACATGCCCGTGGACAGAATGCGCCTGGCCGTCATCGACCTCGACGGGACGCTTCTCAAAGGGATGACCGCCGAGCGGGTCTTCTTCCTCCATCTCGTCGCCCATGGCCGGATCGGTCTCGGCCGGGCGGTCTCCTTCCTAATGTCCTTCGCCGGGGACCTCCTGCGGGGCGGCTTGCAGCGGGCCATCGGCACCAACGCGAGATTCCTCCGCGGCGAGACCCCGGAAACGGTCCAGATCTGGGCCCGGGAGTTCGGGCGCGCTTTCCTCAGGAAAGCCGTCCCCGACGGCCTTCGGGAGAAGATCCTCGGCCTCAAACAGGACGGGTGCCGGGTCATCCTGCTCTCCGGATCGCTGCAGGTTCTGGTGAACGAGCTCAAGGACAGGCTGGGGGCCGAGATCCTCATCGGCGGGGAGCTCGAGGCCGCCGACGGAGAGCTGACTGGTCGAAAGACGGGGATCCATCCCTATGGCCGGGAAAAGGTCGCCGCCCTCTACAGCCGGATCGACCCGCAGACCGTCGACTGGGAGCGCTCCTGGGCCCTGGCCGACAGGTTCTCGGACCTGCCGGTCCTCGAGCTCGTCGGCAACCCGGTCGCCGTCCACCCCGACCGCAGGCTGCGCCGCCTGGCCCGGAGACGGGGCTGGGAGACGATCGGCTGACGGCCGAAGGCTAGAAGGAAAAGGTCAGGCCGGCGCTCGTCCTGGTCTCGAAGCTCCGGTCCTCGATGTCGTTGATCCGGCCCCAGCGGCGGAGACCCTCGTGGCCGGCGAAGAACCGCAGCGGCGCGCCCGGCATCTTCCAGGAAGCTTTGAGCAGATAGCGGACCCTGGTGTCGACGGCGTTGCCGTCGTCCTCGATGTCGGCTTGGAACCTGTCGATGCCCTCCACGGAGTCCCAGATGTGGCCGCTGACGAGCCCCCTGATCCGGAAGCCCCGCCAGTCCAGGTCGACGCGGGTCGAGAAGCTGGCCCCGAGGGCGTAGTGATAGCCGTAGTAGTTCAGGGTCGTTTTCAAACCCTGGATGGTCCGCAACCGGGAGTACTCGTTGATCGCCGTGGAGCCGGCCATGGCGAAATCGAGGTAGGCGTCGGTGACGGACCGCAGCTTCCAGCCGCGCCCGAAAGAAGTCCAGTCCAGGACGGGCCCGATGATGTGAACCGCGGTCACTTTGTCCCTGAAGTCCACGGGATCCACCGGCGGCGGGTCGAGCCCGACCCGGATGCTTTGCGCGTCGTAGGTCACCGGCCGCCTTCGGATGTAGGTGAAGGCGGATCCGAGGCCGAAAGACACCGCGTAGCCTCGCGATAACTCGTCGATCTCCTGACGATAGGAAGCCCAACCCACGACGCGGGTGAAGAAATGGACATCCTCGTCCAGGCCGGTGCGGGTTTCGACGTCCGAGGGGAGCCGCTGGCGAAGGGCCATGTCCAGGGACATCTCGCTCGACGCCGTGTCCCGCAAGGTCCGCCGGAAAGCGCCGGGCTTCCCGTATTCCGGGACGTGGATGAGCTGCATGTCGAAGCCGACGGCGGCGCTGTCCACGGTCTCGCGCCCTGTAACGGTCTGCCTCCGCCATCCCGCCCAGATCTCCATCCCATGCCAGCCGGGCTGGTCATAGACCTTCGAGGCCGGGTCCTTGCGGTCCAGCCATTGGTTGAATTCGACGAAGGGATTGAGGAAGCCCAAGACCCTGGGGAAGAAGGATGTCTGGTGGTGGAAGTATTTTCCCAGCTGGTACCAGGCCTCTCCCAGGGGATAGCCGCCGAGGGACGTGATGATCATGTCGTTGACCGAAATGACCTCCCGCCACTCCCCGATGTATTCGTAAAAAAGGGACCCGCCGGTGGTCACGAGAAAGGATTCGAACGCGGTCAGGTGATTGGCCCGGGCTGTCTGATAGTAGAGGCCCCCCGCCAAGGCGTGCGTCCAGTTGATGCTGAAGCAGTTGGAATCGAAGCGCAGGGCCTCGGTCGTGAAGAATCTCCTGTACTGGTCCTCGCAGGTCAGCTCGTACTGCCAATCCTCGATGAACTCGCTGTAGGCCAGCCAATAGCGGACCGTGGAATAGCCGAGAAGAGCCCCCATTTCGAGAAAAGCCCGCCCCCATTTCTTCTTCATCCGGGCGGCCGGCGCGGTCACCGGTCCCGGGGACGGCGCCGGCCCGTCTCGCGGGACCGACAGGGAAAACGCCGCGAAAAGGTCAGGGGCCCCGCCGTGCGCATGCGCTCCGCACAACGTGAACTCCGGCCGGAGGCGATCCGGGGACGGGACGCCTGGCGTAAAGCCCCGCGGAAAGGCGCCCGCCGAGGCAACGGCCGGGGCCGGCATGGCGAAGATGGCCAGCACAGCCGCCGCGATCAGGGGGCCGAACCGGGGAGGTTTATGGGCTGATTTTGATTTTTTCACAAGAACATATAAGATATGCGAATCATAAAACCCCGTCAAGCCACCCATGTTCAAGCCGCCCTCGATCGCCCCGGAGCGTTCCTCTTCCCCGCCCCGCAGGCCGCGCGGCCGAGCAACGGTCATGAGGCTCGTCGGCTGGGCCGGCGCCGGTCTGTTCGTCTACCTCATCGTCCGGACGGGGCCGGAGGAGATCCTCAAGGCCCTCGGCCGGCTGACCCTTCCGGAGATCGCCGCCCTCCTGGCCATGAGGCTCGCCTACTGGGCCGTCCGGGCGCTGAACTGGGGGGCCATTCTGCGCTATTCTTGCCGGGAACGGGTCCCTTTTCTCGAGATCCTCGGGGCCCGCATCTCCGCCTACGCCGTGAGCTATCTGACGCCGGCCGGGAACATCGGGGGCGAGACGGTCAGGGTGTTCATGCTGGACCGGATCGGACGCGGCAAGTGCCTGGCCTCCGTCGTGGTCGACAAGACGGTCGAGTTCCTGGCCGGCCTGTTCACGGTCGCCCTGGCCGTCATCTTCCTGGTCACCGAATTCGCCCTGCCCCGCACCCAGAGACTGGAGCTCTTTGCCGCGGTCGCCGCCGTGCTCCTGATCCTGGTCTTCCTGGTCCTCAAGCAGAAGCGGGGGCTTTTCGCCTGGCTCCTCGGGCTTCTTCAAAAATTGGGGATCAAGATCCCCTTCATCGAGAGCCGGCGGGAGAGGATCCTTGAGACCGACGCCCACATCTCCGAGTTCTACCGCAGCCACACCCGGCTTTTCATCGCCCTCTTCCTCTCCTATTTCGGCCAGGCCTGGCTGTGGGCCGCCGAGATCTATCTCACCTTCCTGTTCCTGGGGAGCGACGTCCCGTCATTTTTCACGTGTTTCCTGATCGTCACCCTGGGCTCTTTCTACACGTTCCTGCCTGTTCCTGGGTCCATGGGCGTGTATGAACTGACATACGTCTCCCTCTTCGCTCTCCTGCGTATCGACATGACGGCGGGCATGGCCGTCATCCTGGTCCGGAGGGTGATCGGTCTGCTCTGGGCGGGGATCGGCCTCCTGCCGCTGGTCAAGGCCAGGGCCGCCCGTTCCCTCAAAGGGATGGAGGAGCGGCCGGACCCTGCGCCCGGCGCACGAAACGGATCGTGCGGCCGATGATCGAGACGACGGACAGCAGAAAGACCAGGAGCAGCAGCGCGTCCAGCCGGCTGAAGAAGGACAGGACGAAGATGATGAAGACCACCAGGCTCTTGGCCTCGGCCCCCTCCCCGGATTTGTCCTGGCCTTTGTAGATGTTGACGACGTAGTAAAGACAGACCTGGAGGAAATAGAGGCCGACCGTCAGCAGGCCGAAGACGAGATATCGGACGTCCTGAACATAGAAATAGTATCCGAAGGACATCCCGAGGAGGACGGCGAAGTCGGCGATCCGGTCCAGGAAAAGATCCAGGTAGGCTCCGAACCGGCTGGCCATGTTCTTGGTCCGGGCCAGCATGCCGTCGGCGCTGTCGAAGATCGTCGAGAACATGACCAGGCACCCGGCCAGGGCGAAAAAGAGAGGGGTCCCTCCGAGATAGACGAGCCCTCCGGCCAGGCCGAGAAGGAAGGAAGCGACCGTCAGCTGATTGGGCGTGACGGAGGTCCCGAGCACGGCCCGGACCAGGAGGGCCGCCGGAGGCCGGACGATGTACCGGTCGGCGGGGAGGTACTTGTGGATGAACGAGAAAGAGCTGACGCTCTTGAGCGATCGTTCGAAATCGAACGGCGTTTCGGGTTTGGACATGATAGTCTCGAGGGCTGTATATATACCGACTCCCCCGCCGCCGTCAAGCCCGGGGAGCGCCTCACGGCCCGGGCGGCCGCGGGCGTGAAGTGGTATAATAATAATTTGCGGCTTGCGGAGTCATAAGATGAAACGAAGATCTCGTCTTGTCGCAGGAATGCTGGCCGCTCTGGTTTTAAGCCCTCGCGGACCGGTCCTCTTCCTTCCGGCGCAGGAAAAGATCTCCTTGGCCTTCGCTCCGGCGGCGGGCACCGAGCTCGTCTACACCGTCGGCAGCGTGATCCACGTGGACGGGAAGAACTTTCTCGGCAAGGACCTGGCCCTCAACGCCGACGCCCGCGGCGAGATCCGCATGCGGGCCCTGCCCGGGTCAAGGGACACCGTCCGGGTCGACCTCCTCAGTCCCGGGATCGAGGTCAACGCCCGGATCCCCGACCGGGTCGTATCCCAGACCCTCGGCACAAAAGAGGGGGAGGCCCTCCAGGTCGTCTTCAACCGGACCGGCAAGGTCGAATCCATCCGCAACCCCGAGGTCCTCGGTCCGGAGAGCGTTTTCAACGTATCCCTCCCCCAGATCCTGCGCGACTACTTCCCCGCGTTCCCCGTCCACCCGGTCGGGCCCGGGGACGGCTGGACGGAGAGCCGGCGCCTGAGCATCCCGTTCCAAGGCCTGGATCTCGGGGTCGACCTCAACATCCAATACGCCCTCGGCGACATCCTCCCCGGGTCCGACGGACGGATAGCCCTCGTCTCGGCCCTCTACACGGTCGCCGTTACGGGCTCGCGCGACCTCGGCGACACGGTCGGTGTCTTCGAAGGCGGCGGGACCGGGACGGGCTTCGTCCACATCAACGTCGACGGCGGCTGGTTCACGGAATACCGGCTGGACTTCAAGACCGACGCCGTCTTCGTCATGAAGAAGGGCGCCGAGCGGCTCCTGGAATGGCCGTTCACCTTCTCCGTCTTCGCCGAGGTCGTCCTCCTGAGCGCCCTGCCGCCCGCAGGGGCCCTTCCCGGAGAAAAGCGCTAGGATCGGCCGATGGGGACCCAGGCGTCGATCGAAGTGAAGTAGAGCCCCGACTCCTTGACCTTTTCACCGGTCAGCCTTTCCCAGAGCCGGCTGTAGATGCGGACCTGCGGAGCATAGAACGCCACAAGACCGTCGAATGCCTTTTTCGAAGCCTCGAGGCCGTCCTCGAGCGCAGCCGCAGGGACTTTATCGCTCTTGTAGTCGGCGATGACCCAGCCGTCCGCTTCCCGGAAAGCCAAGTCGATCGCTCCGGACAGGAAAACCGGCGCCCCGGCGACGACATCCACCGGTTTGCGGCCGGCCATGGCCATCAAGGGCTGCCGGGCCGAGATCGCGGCGTGGTCGGGGTCGGCGGCGTCGATGCGGACCGAGAAGGGGATCTCGAAGCATTTCCGTTCGGCGGACATGGCCCGGCTCCAGAACTCCGTGCGCACGATCGCGCCGACGAGGCCCGCCAGCTCCTTCGCCTCTTCCCTGCTCCACCCCGCAGCGGCCAGGGCGTTGCCCGCCATTTGGAGGAGCTTATCGTCGCTTAAGGCCGGACCACCGGCGCCGGTCCGGCCCCAGGCCCGCCCGAGGGCGTTCAACAGCGAGTGGATGGCCGTCCCCCATTCCCGGCCGCGGCCCCCGGGCTCCCAGGCCTCGGGGCTCGGGCCGCTCTTGACCAGACCCGTGACGGTCTCGAGGCGGTATCGGGCCCTTGAGGCCTGACCTTTTCGTTCCCGGATGCGGCGCTCCGCCGCGGCGATCTCCTTGGCCGACGGAGCCGGGGCGGCGGGGGGCTCGGGCGCCTTCTTCCCTGCAGAAGGGAGCTCGAGCTCGGGTATGTCCTCCAGCCGCTCATCGAGGGCTTGCCAGGCTCGCTTGAACTTCGGGCCGCCGGGATACGTGCTGACGACGAGCATATCCCTGGCCCGCGTGGCGGCGACGTACATCAGCCGGTGCTCTTCGGCATCCCTGTAAAGGGCGGCCGTGTCGACGACGTCCGCCCAGCCGGCCGGCTGGGTGAGAAGCTTGACGCTGTATCCGTTCCGTTTCTTGAACTGGAAATAGCCCCTCGGACTCTGCTGGACAGGTTGGCCGCCGGGCCCGGAGCCGGGGTCGAGCCGGACGATGTGCTTATCCGGCTCCCGGTCTTTCACGCCGGCGGGATTGGCCAGGAAGACGACCGGGGCCTCGAGGCCCTTGGCCTTGTGGAGGTTCATCAGGCGCACGGCGTCCCGCCGGCCGGGCGTCAGGCTCATTTCCTCCACCGTTTCAAGCCGGTCGCCGTCGGCCAGGAAATCGACGACCTCGGCGAACGAGGCCGTCCCGCCCGTTTCAAGGCCGCGGACGATCTCGACCAGCTTGAGGACGTTCCCGGCCCGGGAGCTCCCCCGCTCCGACGACACGAGATAGGAGAGAAGGCCCGCGGCCTCGAGGATCTTTTCCAGGGCCACGGAAGGAGGGAGAGATCTCGTCCAGCCCCACCACTCACGCAGGCTGACCAACGCCCTGCGGATGGGCTCCGCGGCCGGGACGGCCGCGCCCGTCTTCTCGGCGAAGGCGAACGACCCTCCCGCGGCCCGGTAATCGAGAAGGGCCTGGTCGCTCGCGCCGAAAAAGACGCCCCGCAGGGCGGCCACGGTGAAGACGGCGTTGGCCGGGTCCTTGAGCGCCTGGAGAAGGGCGACGATCCCGGCGATCTCCGGGCTTTCGGAGAACGCGTCGCTGCCGGAGATCTCGTAGGGGAGTCCCTTCTCCTCGAGGCGCCGGGCGTAGATGTCCATGTTCTTCTTGTACCGGAACAGGATGAGGAAGTCCCCGGGCCTGGCCGGCCGCGACCGCTCCTGTCCGCCCGGGCTTTTTTCCAGGACCTGAAGACCCCCTCCGACCGCCCGGTCGATGAAACCGGAGATAGCCTCCGCATCGAGGCCGGCGATCGGCTTCTCCGAGTTGCGGGGAACTTTGGGCAGGACGATCTTGAAGACCTCTCCGGCCGCGCCGCCGGCCCCTGACCGTCGGGTGAGCAGCGGGGCGAACCGGGCCTGGACTCCTGTCGCGGCGGCCGGGAAAAGCGCCTCCGAACCGTCGCTCGGCCCGAAGACCCCGTTGACATAATCCGCGATGCACGCCTGGGAGCGAAAGTTGGCCGTGAGCTCGAGGACCTCGCCTCCGGCGGCGGCAATGACCGTTTTGACGAGGTTGTAGGTGTCGATGTCCGCCCGCCTGAATCTGTAGATGGATTGCTTGGGATCGCCAACCAGGAAAAGCGAGCCGGGAGCCGGGCGGAGCCGGGTCCAGTCGGTCTCCTCCGCGTCCGTGCCCGTGAGATAGAACAGGATCTCCGCCTGGATGGGGTCGGTATCCTGGAACTCGTCGACCAGGAGGCGTTCGATCCGCCCCTGAAAATACCGGCGGACCTCGGGGTTGTCGCGAAGCAGGGAGGCGGTGAGAAGGAGCTGGTCCCCAAAGTTCAGCTTTGACTCGGCCCTGCGCCGCTCGTCGTAGGACCGGAGGGCGGGCTGGAGAAAGGCCAGGGCTTTGTCATGCCGGTATTCCCGCCATGCCCCCAGGACCGGCTTGACCGTCCCGGTCCTGAAGGTCTCGAGAAATCGAGCGAAATCGAGGGCCTGCTCCCTGGACGGCCAGCACTTCTGGGTGACCCCCGGATCGCCTTGAAGGAGCTCGAAAGACTCCATGAGCATGGCCGGGTCCGAGAATCCCAGACGGTCGCGGCGGCCGAAAAGGCGCTTCATCAGCATTTGCGTCTTGTCCCAACCGGGCTCGGGACGGGCCGCGGGCATCAGCGACCCCGCTTCGCTCAGGAAGCTTTCGAGGGAGGCCCGCGCGGCCCGCAGATCCGGCGGGTCCTTGCGTCCCGGTTCGGGCTTGACCTCGGGATACATGGCCAGCTCGTCAAAGGCGCCGCGCAGGTCCTCCGGCGCGAGCCCGGCCTCGTCGAGGGCCTCGAGGACGTCGCCGGCCTT
Source organism: Candidatus Aminicenantota bacterium (assembly GCA_046496285.1). Taxonomy (GTDB): domain Bacteria; phylum Acidobacteriota; class Aminicenantia; order Aminicenantales; family Saccharicenantaceae; genus RBG-16-66-30. The sequence goes on along the minus strand of JAWOHF010000264.1, from coordinate 6,078 downwards.
CAGCCGGGCTTCGGCCAGGTGGTCGTGCCAGCAGGCCTCCCGGAACACGGCGTCGTCGATCTCTTCCATTTCGACGAACTCGGGGTCGATGCCGCACTCGACGGGACGTTCCCGGAGCAGCCGGGCGCAGAAGGAATGGATGGTGCCGATGAAGCCCTGCTCGAGGTCGCGCAGGGCGGCCTCGAGCCGGGCTCGTTCCCGCGGCCCTCGCGGCCGCCTCCCATCATCCGGCCCGGCCTGGAGGCTTCGCTCGAGGGCGACCTGGAACCGCCCCCTCAGCTCGGCCGCGGCCTTGCGGGTGAAGGTCACCGCGGACATCGTCTGGATGGTCGCCCGGCCGGTCTCGATCAGGGCGATCATCCGGTCGACCAGGCTCTTGGTCTTTCCCGACCCGGCGCCGGCCTCGACCAGGAAGGTCGCGTCGAGGTCTTCCGTGATCCGGCGGCGGGCCGCCTCGTCGCCGGCCGCTCCGGACCGGTTCTTCCTACTCATAGGACTTCAGCCTTTCGAAGGCCGGCCCGATCTTCGGGTCGGCGTCGAGCTTCTCTTTCGTTTCCTTGTGCCGCCCGCCGCAGACCGTCGAGAAATCGCAGAACCGGCAGTCGTCCTTGGAGGTCCGGACGAAATAGCCGTTCGAGATCAAGGCCATGATGTCGCGGAGGAGCGCGCGGAACGTTTTGCGGTCGAACTCAGGAACGAGGATCTCCCGGCCCTCGCCCCGGCGGGTCGGGAAGAAATAGCCGCTTTCGGTCACCCGGGGCCGTTCCGCCAGGCCTTCCTCGGCAAGGAGATGCTCGGCGGCCACGGCATACAGGGCGTGCTGGATCCTCCGGCCCCGGCCGAAGAACTCGAGGCCTTCGAAGGGGCTGGGGTTGCCCGACTTGTAATCGATGATGCGGAATGTCCCGGGGCCCGTCCGGTCGATCCGGTCGATCCGCCCCTTGAGCCGGAACGACCGTCCGCCTTCGACCTCGATCGGGACGGCGGAAAACCCCTTCTCGAAGGCGAACGGGACGATATTCGGGGGACGTCCGCCCTCGACCCGCAGGAAGACCTCGAGGGCCGCGCGGATGTCCTGCCGCTCCCGTTCGAAGATGCCCTCCGACGGCGGGGGGACGGCCAGCTTCCAATCGGCGATGATCCCGTCGGCGATCTCCTCCAGGACAGGGCCGTGGCGTCCGGGGTCCGCCCGTTCGCCTTCCGCGGTGATCCTGGTCATGAACTCGAACAGGATGTCGTGCAGGAGGCTTCCCCGGTCCATGGGGTCGAGCCAGCGGGCCCGGTCGAGCATGAGCTCCTCGGGCGGCTCGACGCCGAGGAGATACTTGAGGAAGTATCCGTAGGGACATTTGACCAGGCTTTCCAGGCGCGACGCGGAGACCTGCAGGTCCGGGTTGAGGAGCGGGTCGAAACGCCGGCCGTCGACCCGGACAACCCCTTCGTACTCGGTGAGCCTGTCCCCCGCCCGGGCCTCCTCGGCCTTGATGCCGGCCCCCAGCCCCGGGAAGTTCCGGCGGACGACGTTCAGGGCCGTGGCCGGCCGGTCCCTGCCGGCCAGACGGGCCAGCCACCAGTCGGTTCCGTCGATGGCCCTTCCTATCCCGCCCGGCAGGAAGCCCGCCGGGTCCGGGCGTCCGGCGCGTTCGGCCGCTTCGGCCAAGGCGGTCTGGAGGCCCTCGTAATTGCAATCCGTGTCCCCGGAGACGAGACGGTGGGCCTGAAGGACGAGCGACGACGGGAACGCCTCCCGCTCCTCGAGGATGTCGTAGGCCGGATAGCTGAATGTCACCCGGCCGCGGAGCGAGGAGGCCAGGGCGGCCATGGCATAAAGGCGCTCCCGGAGGGAGTCCGCCGTGGTCGGGAGCCCGGGTGACAATCTTTCCCGTTCGGCGTCGAGGAGCACGGGGTCGTTGCGGCCATGGCCCGGAAAATCGGAATCGTCGAGCCCGAGGATGAACGTCTCCGGCCGCCCCGACATCCCGCCCGAGAGAAAACTCGAGACGTGGAGGTGGCCGGGCTGGGGGGCCGACGCTCCGACCGAAAGCGAGGACACGGCGGCCCGAAGACGGTCCAGGCACTCCTTGAGATCGAGCGCCGAAGGCGCCGAGTCCCCTTCCGGCGCCTTCCCCCACGGTCCTCCGGCCAGGTTCCGAAGCTCCGCGGTGATGAGGGCCAGGGCCTGGCCGTCCTTGCCGTCCGCGCCGTCACGGAGAATGGAGCAGGTCTCGACGGCCCGGGCGACCCCCGAGCCGACCGCCTCGAACGGGACCGCCCCCGCGGCCGGCAACTCCGGGATGAGGCCGAGGAAGGCGCGGACGGCTTCGATCAGCCGGGCAACTTCGGACAGGTCCCGCTCGAGGTCGGCCCGCCTGTTGTCCGTGAGGCCGCCATCCGCATCGCCCCTGGGGTCGCGGAGCTTGGCCTCGATCGCCTTGTGCCGGGCGAGCAATCGTTCGACGTATCGTTCCTTTCCCCAGCCGATCATGGCCTCCCGCAGGTGACGGCCGACGCTCTGAGGCGCGACGGCCTCCTCCGGCCCGCGGAAGGGGAGCTTCAGGTCCTGGGCCTCGACCAGACGGCAGAGGTCCGAGGTGAGGTAGCCGTTCTCGATCCAGTCGACGAGACCGGCGAAGACCCGGCCCGGCGAGGTCAAGGAGAGAGGAAGGCCGTCGGCGAACGTCACCGCGAGCCCCATGCGGAGAGAGAGGTCGTGGAGGACCGTCGTGTAGCCCGCGCCGGGGGGAGCGATGAGCTCGACCTGGTCCAAAACCGCCCGGCCGTCGAGGATCCGCCGCAAGACCTCGCGGCACTCGGTCATCGGGCTCACGGCCCGGAAGATATCCACGGAGCCGTCCCCAAAAGGCTTGGGGGCCTGGCCGGGATCGAAGAGCCACGGCAGCCGCCCAGCGTCGGAAGCCGGGCCGGGCGAGGCGCCGGGCCGGCTTTCCGCGGCCGGTTGGAAAAGGCGCGGGCGGTCGAGCCCGGACACCGGGGCGCCGGCCGTAAAAACACAGCGGCCGCCCGATACCGCTTCGAGGAATTCCTTTTCGACCCTGCTCAGCGCGGTGTCCGCCGGGCAGAAGAAAAAAGACCCTCCCGCGGCGCCGGCTCCGCGGGCCGTCTCGGCCGCCAGGACGTAGAGGCCGGCGAGATCGATGCATCCGGCGTCCCTCAAGCTCTGTTCGTAGCGCCCGAGGAGCGCCCGGATATCCCGGCCTTTCGCGCCGACCGGGAACAGGCCGGGGTCGATCCGCTCTCCGGTGAAGCCTTCCTGGCGCAGGCTTTCCAGGGCCCGGAGAAGGGTGCGGGCCACCCCGGGCGAGGGCTGCAGGCGGCCGAAATATTCGAGCCTGCCGCCGGCCTTCAGCTCACGGAACAACGTGTCTAAGAACACCAGCCGCTCGGACCCGGTGAGGAGGCGTAGTCCGAGGCGGCTGAGCTCCAGAGCGGCCGTCTCCTGAGCCAGGACGGCGAGGGTCGTGAAGCGGAGATTGACCCATGATCCGGCGTCCCGGGCCAGCGACTCGCCGAGCTGGCGCCCGACGATGAACGACGGGACGATGAAGATCTTCTCCTCGAGCGGGTGCTCGCGGCAGAAGCGGGCCAGGAACCGGACGGTCGCGCTCATCGGACAGCCGGCATCTCGTAGAGGAAGATCTTGTGCTCCCGGCCGGTCTTGCCCGTCAGGGTCTCCTCACGGACGATCCGGCCGTCCCAGCCGGGGATCCGGTAGCTGTGGGACACGATGCGGGCCCCGGGCCGGAGCTCTTTCTCGAAGAGGGGCTTGAGGGTCTCGAGCGATTCGGGAAGGAGGTAGAGGGCCACGACCGTCGCTTCCCGGACATGGGCTTTAGTGCCGTCCATCCGGACGAAGCGGACGAGCCCGGCGACGCCTTCCTCGCGGGCCCGGGCCCGGGCCTGTTCGACGAGGGCTTCGTCGATATCGATGCCCACGCCGCGGGCCCGGTACTTCGACGCCGCGGTGATGACCATCCGCCCGTCCCCGCATCCGATGTCGTAGACCACGTCGTCGCGCCCGACGCCGGCCATCTCGAGCATCTTCTCGACGACCGGGTACGGCGTGGGCACGAAAGGCGCAAGGTCCTCGGCGTCCGCTCTCCCGTGAGCCCCGGGATAGACCTTGACGACGCCGGCCTCGTCATATCGGAACGAGTACGGTTTGCCCGGATGGAGGGTGTGAGTGCCGGTCCTCGACCCGTTGTCGAATTCGATCTCGACCGGCTGGTCGGCCGCGATCCGGTCGACGGCGCCGGGTTTGAGGGTGCGCGCGAGGGGCGCCTTGCGGTAGGGGCCCGGCCGGATCGTGTACGCGATGTCCTTCCCGAGGACGTTCCGAAGAGTGGCGTCGTCGGTGAAGGCCGCGCCCGCCGCTCCTCCCCTTCCCAGGATGACCCGGTCGTCAACGGCCGCCGGCGGCTTCATGACGAAGTACGCCCCCAGGGCCAGGGCCGCCAGCCCGGCGATCCGAACGATCAAGGGGGTCCGGTTCATGTCCAGGGGTCCGGAGGACGCCCGTTCATCGGACGGGGCCCGCCGTCGATCCCAACTTAGAACAGGCGGGGCGCGTTGTCAACCGCGGGCCGGGGGACCTTGGGGGCCCTTCTGCGAGCGGCCGGCCCGCATCCCTACAACAGGGCGAAAAGGATGGCCAGCGCCACGATGAACGCCACGGCCACCCACAGAATGAGCTTCATTTGTCTTCCTCCCGCCCCGGACGGAGACGGCCCGTGCGCCGGACCGCATCCTTGAGGACGAATTCCATCTGGGCGTTGACGCTCCGCAGCTCCGCCGCCGCCCATTTCTCCAGGGCGTCGTAGAGCGCGGCGTCGAGCCGCAGCAGGAATTTTTTTTTCTCGCTCACCAGGCCTCTTTCATCCGGAGAAAAGCGTCCCCGTATTGATGATCGGCTGGGCCTCGGACTCCGAGACCAGGGCCACGAGCAGATTGTTGACCATGGCCGCCTTGCGCTCCTCGTCGAGCTTGACGACCCCCTGGGCCTCCAAGCTCTTCAGGGCCATCTCGACCATGCCGACCGCGCCGTCGACGATCTGCCGGCGGGCGGCGATGATGGCCTCGGCCTGCTGGCGACGGAGCATGGCCTGGGCGATCTCGGGCGCGTAGGCCAGGTGGGACAGCCGGGCCTCGACGACGTGGACGCCGGCCACGTCGAGACGCTCCTGGACCTGGTCCTTGAGCCGGGCCGCGATCTCCTCGAGGTTGCCGCGCAGGGACTCCTTTTCCGCGTCATGGGCGTCGTAGGGATAGTGGCTGGCCAGCTGGCGGATGGCCGTTTCGCTCTGGATGGCCACGAAGTTCTGGTAGCTCTCGACGTTGAACAGGGCCTTGGCCGAATCGACGACGTGCCAGACGACGACGGCGGCGATCTCGATGGGGTTGCCCAGCGCGTCGTTGACCTTGATCGTCTCGCTGTTGAGGTTGACGATCCTCAGGGTGACCTTCTTCTTGACCGCGAAGGGGTTGGTCCAGTGGAAACCGGCCGTCCGGGCGCTGCCGACGTACTTGCCGAGAAAAGTGAAGACCTTGGACTCGTTGGGGTGGATGAGGAAGAACCCGCCGAAGGTCAGGAAGGCCAGGATCATGCCCAAGACCGAGGCGATCATGCCCGGGGTCGAGCCGGCCCGGGCGGAGTGGTCGACGATGTACCGGCCGCAGAAGAGCAGGGCCGCGAGGTCGACGAAGACCATGATCCAGCCGTTGACGCTGAAGACGTTTTTTTCCTTGATGTCTTGCATGGGCACCTCCGATAATAGCAATATAATATTAATATGATATCATTTGTCAAGTGATTTTATTGTGAATATTTTTTCCCCTTTCCGCAGGCTCCCTGCAGGCCCATGTGTTGCGCTTCATTGTTGAACTCGCGCTTGGGAACGGGAGAAGATAAAAAAAATCCCCCGGGGGGTCGCCCGGGGGATTTTTTTTATCTTCTCCCGTTCCCAAGCGCGAGTTCAACAATGAAGCGCAACACATGAGCCTGCAGGGAACCTACGGAAGGGGGAAAAAATATCCACAATAAAATCACTTGACAAAAGATAT
>JAWOHF010000244.1:0-3778 GCA_046496285.1 Candidatus Aminicenantota bacterium | reverse complement strand
GACCGGGCTTCCAGCCTCACACCCCGGCCATTTTCATCTTGACGGGTCCTTGCGGCCGGCATTATCATCCCCCTATGATCAGACGGGGAAAAACAGGGTTCTTTGTTCTTCTATTCGCTTTGTCCTCATTTCTGCCCGTGGTCCAGGCCGGGGATGGCCCCCAGCCCGGCCCTCAGCCGAAACTGAGGATCGTCGAGCTGGAAGGAACGCCTTATGAGATGGGTGTCGCTCACGGCCGAGCCCTCAAGGTCGAGATCCAGGAGCTCGTCGGGCGCTGGAAAAGCGACCTGGAGAAGACCTATCAGGTCAAGGCGGACGTCTTCATCAGGGAGTTCCTGAAGGCAACGGAATTCAAGCCGGCCGCGGAGCGTTGGACGCCCGGCCTCCTTGACGAGGTCCAGGGCATCGCCGACGGGGCGGATCTGGACTTCAAGACCATCTACGCCTATCAGCTCATCGACGAGGTCTGGGTCATCGGCCCGGACGTCGAGCTGGCCAAGTGCACGACCATCGCCGCCGGCAGGCGGAACGGGAATCCCGCGTTCGTCTCCCAGACCCTGGATATCCCGGCCTTTTATCACGGCACCCAGACGGTTCTCCGTATTCGGGACCAACGCGACGACCGCCTGGAAACCCTCGTCTTCACGATCCCGGGCGTCGTGGCCGCCAACGGCCTCAACAGCCAGTCGGTCGGGGTCTGCGTCAACGCCGTCACCCAGCTTGCCTATTCCCCCCGGGGACTGCCCGTCGCCTTCGTTATCAGGGGCCTCCTGCGCCAGAAGACCTACGAGGACGCGGTCCGGTTCCTCGAGGCGATCCAGCCCGCGGCGCCTCAGACCTGGGTCCTGGGCGGGCCGCGCGAAGCCGCGGTATTCGAGCGCTCGGCCGGCAAAATGTCCAGGTTCGTACCGTTCGAAGGCGCCGCGTTCAGCTACCATACGAACCATCCGATGGTCAACGACGATTTCAACCCGAAGTTCCGGGAGATGCTGAAACGCAAGGCCCTGGCCCTGGCAGACTACCAGGCGCGGTGCCGCCGTTTCCGGTTTCTCGGCGGCCTCCTCCAGGACAACTCGGCGGCTCTCGATCTCGACACGCTCAAGGAGATCTTCAGGGACCGCGACTCAGGCATCAACAACGCGGGGACCTACGGCTGCACGATCATGGTCCTGGGCGACCGGCCCGAGCTGCATATCTCGCCGGGCCGGCCGGACGAGGTGCCGTTCGAGGTGCTCGGCTTCTCCCCCCGGCGCGACTGACAGGACGCAGCGCGTTTTAGGTCCGTGGCAGCTTGAGGTCCAGCCATCTCTCGAGCGTGCCGATGAAGAGCTCCTTCTGCTCCGGGGAGAAATGCCGGAGGCTCACGCCGTGGTGGGCGCCCCGGACAACGATCTTGACCGCGTCCGTCCGGCCGATGAGCGGGACCTGGGTCGCGGCCCATTCCCAAGGATCTCAGGTTTCTCATGGACCGACCTCTCGAACGGGTGATCGCCCTCTTCGGACAAGATAGAAAGGTATCGCCTTGACCGCCCGGGTGTCAAGCCGCCCAAGGATCCTTCCGGACTTCAAATCCGGTACTAAGCGAACCGACACAAGTTGCCACAGCCTATACTGCGGCGAAAGTCATCACTAACTTATGCCCGATCAATTGGCATTATAATACCAAGCTAATTGGTCGCATAACCAATATATTTGGTATTATAACGAGTCGAAGAGTATGAAACTTAAAGGGATGAAGATCGCGGTCGGCATGAGCGGAGGGGTCGATTCGTCCGTGGCCGCCTGGCTGCTCAAGCGGGACGGGCACGACGTCACGGGGATGACCATGAAGCTGTGGGCCGGCGGGCCCGGCGGGCCCGTCCGGAAGAGCGCCTGTTTCGGGCCGGACGAGGCCGGGGATATCGAGGCCGCCCGGAAGGTCTGCGCCCACATCGGCATCCCGTACTCCGTCATCGACTGCGCGGCGGGCTACGAGGACCTCGTCCTCCGATACTTCCGTGAGGAATACCTGTCCGGAAAAACCCCGAATCCCTGCGTGCGCTGCAACCAGCTGGTCAAGTTCGGGATGCTCCCGCGTTTGGCCAAGGAGGCGGGCCTGGCCTTCGACCGGTTCGCCACCGGCCACTACGCCCGGGTCGAGCCGGACGCCCGAACGGGGCGCTTCCTGCTGAAAAGGGCCGTCGACTCCCGCAAAGACCAGTCCTATTTCCTCTACCGGCTATCGCAGGAGCAGCTGGCGTCGACCCTCTTTCCCCTCGGGGGGTTCACCAAGGTCCAGGTGCGGAGGATGGCCGCGGAGGCCGGCCTGCCCGTCGTCGACAGGAAGGAGAGCCAGGATTTCTACGGCGGCGACCCCGCGGACCTCATCGGCCTCGAGGACCGCGAGGGCGACATCGTCGATCGTCAGGGGCGGGTCCTGGGAAAGCACCGAGGATATTGGAACTACACCATCGGCCAGCGCAAGGGCCTGGGCATCGCCCACCCCGTGCCGCTCTACGTCCTCGGGATCGACGCCGCACGGAACAGGCTGGTCGTCGGGCCGGAGGCGGAGACCTTCAAGCGATCGTGCGTCGCGTCGGACTGCAACTGGAGCGCATTCGATATTCTCGAGGCCGAGATGAGCGCCCAGGTTAAGGTCCGCTCGGCCGGAAAGCTCGTCGCGGCCGTGATCTCGCCCGTCGAGGGCGGCCGGACGATGGTCCGCTTCGCCGAGCCCGTCTCGGCGGTGACCCCGGGCCAATCGGTCGTCTTCTACGACGGCGATGTCCTGGTCGGCGGCGGTGTCATCGAATCGGCAGATTGACATCGCCCGGGGCGTGGCTTATCCTTCCTTTCCCATGGCCAAGACGATGAGAGCCGCCCTGCTGACCGGAGTCCGGTCTCTCGAGGTCCGCGAGGTCCCGGCGCCCGAGATCGCCTGCGACGACGACGTCCTCGTCCGCAGCCGGGCCGTGGGCGTCTGCGGCAGCGACCTCCACTATTACCTCTCCGATTCCGTGGGCACGGATCACGTGTCCTATCCGTTCATCCCGGGGCACGAATGCGCGGGGACCGTCGAGGCGGTCGGTGCGGCCGTCAAGCGGGTCAAGCCGGGCGACGCCGTGGTCATCGAGCCGGCGGTGTCTTGCGGGATGTGCGACCAGTGCCGGGCGGGCCGGCCTCACACCTGTCGCAAGCTGCTCTTTCTCGGCCACTACGGCGAGCTCACCGGCGGGATGGCCGAGTTCGCCCTGGCTCCCGAGCGGAACTGCGTCCCGCTGCCGGACGGGATGACCGTCGTCCGCGGCGCCCTGGCCGAGCCCCTGTCGATCGCCCTCTACGCGGCCGGTCTGGCCGGTTCGGTACACGGGAAGTCGGCGGCCGTTCTCGGCACCGGGCCCATCGGGCTGTGCACGGTCATGGCCCTCAAGGCCGACGGCGTCGTGACGCTTTTCGCCACGGAAAAAATCGAGGCCCGCGAGGCGGCGGCCGCGAAGGCCGGGGCCGATTGGACCGGCAACCCCGATCACGAGGACATCGTCGCCGGGATCCTGGCCCGCGAGCCTCTCGGCCTCGACCTCGTCTTCGAGTGTTGCGGCGACCAGGCGGCCCTCGATCAGGCCGTTTCGCTCCTCAAGCCGGGCGGCACGCTGGTCGTCGTCGGCATCCCCATCGAGCCCCGCGTGTCTTTCGACAGCGGACGCCTGCGCCGCAAGGAGATCCGCGTCCAGAGCGTCCGCCGCCAGAACAGGTGCCTGGAGCGGGCCGTGGGCATGATCCACGCGGGCCAGATCGATGT